>CAYQVL010000020.1:0-11593 GCA_964420825.1 uncultured Sphingomonadaceae bacterium | reverse complement strand
GCTGCCCTCCGAAGGCAGAGGTCACTGGTTCGAATCCAGTCGGGTGCACCAATCTTTTCAAGAGCTTAGCTGGATTTATCGGTGGTCCATCCCGGACCCGGGAAACTGCTAGGGAACTCTCGAGACCGGGGAAGCTCGCCCCCGATTCACTCTGCTGGACCCGTTTTCCCCGGGCGGGGGCAAACAATCTCTTGCCTTGCTTCTCGAAGCTCGATTCAATACGGGCGGACGGAACAAATCATGAATCAGGGGAACGCCATGCTCACTTCACTGGAACTTTGCGCCGGAGCCGGAGGGCAAGCTCTCGGCCTCGAGAAGGCCGGGTATGAGCACGAGGCGTTGGTCGAGATTGATTCCCATTGCTGCAACACTCTTCGGGCCAATCGCCCGAGCTGGAACGTGATCGAGGACGATCTCCGGGTGTTCAAGGAGCGGGCCGCCGATTTCAAGGGCGTGGACCTTGTCGCAGGCGGTCTCCCCTGTCCCCCGTTCTCGCTGGCAGGCAAGCAGCTCGGAGAGCGGGACGAGCGCAACCTGTTCCCGGATGCCCTCGACATTATCGACGCCACCCGGCCGCGCGCGGTGATGATCGAGAACGTCCGGGGCTTCCTCAGCGCCGTGTTCCATGACTACCGGGAAGGCCTCAAGAAGCAGCTCAAGAAGCTCGGCTATGAGACCGACTGGCGCTTGCTCAACGCATCGGACTTCGGCGTCCCGCAGCTCCGGCCGCGCGTCGTGATCGTGGCGCTCCAGTCCAAGTACGTCGATGGGTTCGAATGGCCCGAGGCGGACAGCCACAATCCCGCGACGGTCGGCCAGACCCTTTACGATCAGATGGCGGCTGACGGTTGGCGCGGCGCGAAGAAGTGGCGGGACCGGGCAGACGAAATTGCGCCAACGCTGGTGGGCGGCTCGAAGAAGCACGGCGGGCCGGACCTAGGCCCAACAAGAGCGAAGGCCGCATGGGCGACACTCGGGGTCAACGGCAAAACGCTGGCGGATGCGCCGCCGGAGCGAGACTTCGTGGGAATGCCCCGGCTCACGGTCCCGATGGTCGCAAGGTTGCAGGGCTTCCCGGACGATTGGCAGTTTGTCGGGCGTAAGACAGCCGCCTATCGGCAGGTGGGCAACGCTTTCCCGCCCCCGGTCGCTCAAGCCGTGGCCGAGAAGGTCGCGACAGCCATCGCCAATCCCGCCGTCGCCAAGCGTCGAGCCTGAGCTTCATCCCATTCGAACTATGTGCTAGCCCTCCCGCGATAGTTTCGCGGGGGTGGTTTTGCGTAAGAAGATACCAACAAGTGTAGTCGTTCCGGGTCACCCCGATTACGAATTGCTGACGAGCATTGCAGGCGAGATTGACCGCAAGGCGGGAGGCCGGGCCGCTTTGGCCTCAGAGATGCCCCTAATGCTGCGGGATTGCATCGACGCGCTAATCAATACGCCTCGCACCGGGCGGCGGGACTTCAACGAGCTCGAGAAGGTCGAGAAGACATTCATCGGAACACACGTTGAGATTGTCGTCCGCCGCTTCCTCCGGCTCGAGAAGGGCCTGCTCGATACAGTGATTCTCGGCCATGGCGTGGACATCAAATTCACGACAGGCGACAACTGGACCATCCCGCCCGAGGCATACAATCATCCCTGTCTCATCATCGCGGCGGACGAGGAACGCTCGCTCTGCTACATGGGCCTCATTGTAATACGGCCGGGAGTAATGCACGGCGGGGCCGGTAACCGCGATGCCAAGCGAGGCATCAGCGCGGCTGGCTTCGAACATATCCTCTGGCTGCTATGCGATCACCCCTATCCACCCAATTTTTGGCGGACGGTGGACAGCGCTACCGTGGAGCGGATCACAGCCGCCCGTTACGGCAACGAGCGGGTGGCGGCGTTGTTCGAGGAGGTGCAGGGCCGCCCGATCTCCCGTGACGTGATCGACTCAACGGCACGGCAAAAGGACTTCACGCGACGGACCCGGGCCGACAACGGCCGGGGAAGCCGGGACAAGTTGCTCGAGCATGGCATCCTCTTGCTGACCGGGACGAAGCACCCGGCACTAATCGCGGCTCTCGGCCTGCCGTTCTGCCGCCGGGGCGAGTACATTTCCTACACGCCCAAGGACGATGCCGAGTGGGCAATCGCTGCCCAACACGGAGTCATTCGGCCATAAGTCACACAGCATAGGGGCTCACATCGAGCCTGCCGCAGGGACCGCACAGCCGGTTGTGCTTCCCCTCGCTCTCGAAGGGCGTCCGGCAGCGGAGGCAGGGCCGGGTCTCGGTCTCGAGCGGCTTCCCATGCACGTCACGGCGACGATTGGGGGACGGGAGGTAGTTGGGCCAGCCCACCGTTCACGCCACCTCGAGCATCGCAAGCATGGTGCCGAAGGCGCGCGATTGCTTCCTCGTCATCAGCCGCTTCGCGTCGTGAGTCCCCGGTCCATTGCGGAACAGGTCAACCCAGAGCTCCTTGCGCCGCTCGATGCGGCACATCAGCCCAAACCAAGCCCCGAGCTCGACCATCGGCACCTCAAACAGGCGCGCGAAGCGGCGCACCATCGGCACGGTCGGCCAGCCGGTCGGCTCGGTCGCGGCGGCGAAGGCCAGCGTGGCGAGGTGCGCCGCCCGGGTCCGTTCGTCGAAGGTGGCCAGGTAGTGGCCAAGGACCTGTTCCTCGGTCAGCTCCATTGCGCGCTCTTCTCGAAGACAGCGGATTGCCGGGAGCGCATTGCCGCCATCTCGGCCGCCCGCTCGCCCTTCGCCAGCTCGATAATCACCGGGTCAGTGCCGGAGTGGTCGAGGAGGGCCTTGCTCACCGTGGTTCCGGTCTGTTGCGCGATCTCGCCCGCGCGCACCATCATCGCGTCGGCATAGTCGGCGGCCTTATACAGCGGCTCGGCTTGCCCGGCGGCGATCTCGGCCGCGTTCTTGCGGATGGCGACCGAGCCGCTCTTCAACAGCACGGCGGTTGCGCCCTTCACGGCGGGCACGTCCACGGTCGAAATCTCGTCCACAGTCAGGTCGGTCACGATCATCTTCTTGGGCAGGGTCATTGTGCGGGTTCCTTCGATTGGGGGAGAGAGGACAGGTCATTCTCGACCTGCCGGGCTATCAGGGATGCGACCGTCTGGGCCTTCGCCCGCGACTGGCGCGGCTGGCTCAGGTGGCGGAGGAGGTCCGGCGCGTTCAGCTCGAGGTCCTGCAACAGGGTGCCGCGAAACTGGTGTGTCAGCCGGGAGCCGGAGTGGGCCTCGGAGCCGTGGCGCTGGCGATACTCAGCGAGGAATGCCCGGTCGGTATCGAAGAGGGCATTCATCGCCTCCCCGGCGGCCGCGATGGCGGCGGAGAAGCGGGCGGCTGCCTCGACCTTCTCCGCCGCGATCTCGCGCAGCCGGTCCGACTCCGGGCCGTCAGGCCGCTGCTTGTTCCAAATTCCCATTGTCGTCTCCTTCCAAGTCCGTGGTGGTGGTGTTGCCCAAGGAAGCACGAAGCGCGGCGATCACGTCGCGCGCCTCCTTCGGCTCGAAGCCTGCGGCCTCGAGGTCCGTCCGGCGCAGTCGCCAGAATTGTTCGTCGAAGGTGGGCCGCGCGGCCTCGTCCCGGGCGCGCATCAGTGTCCAGTGGTCGTATGTGCTGGCGGGCTCCCGCTCGCCCCGAATCAGCCGGTCCTCATGCCAAAGGACGGCCAATTCGGGGGTCGCAGGCGCGGCTTCGCCCATCTCGTACAGGACCGAGATGCGGAGCGAGCGGCGCTCATCGGGAGTCATCAGGCGGTACATCACCGCGAAGGCCAGCAGGTCGAGAGCGCTGTCCTTATTCATGGTCGATCACCCGGGCCGGAGCTGGAAGCTGCGGGCGGAGGTTCTCGGCCATCTGCTGGGCGACCTTCGCCACGGCATCGCCCAAGACACCGGCATCGACATTGTGCGTCACGTGCTTGTTCACAGAGATTGCCTGCGTCTCCCGGTACGCGGGCAGCAGGGCTCTTGCCCGGAACATCAGTAGCGGGTCGGAATAGCGCCGGACTGTGCCGACGATCTTCTCACGATACTTCCCCGCGTATATCGGCTCCTCGACCCCCTCCATCGCGCGCCGGTATATCTCGTGCTCAATCGCGGCCTCTGCCGCCTCGACCGCTTCCTGCCACTGTGCGGCAAACTCCGGGTCCCGGTCCCGCTCGTCCTTGAAGGTGCGGACAGCGCCGTACTGGCCGCTGGCGCGCGGGCTGGCAGCGCGGGCCGCCCGGACGATGATTCCATGTCGGGCGAGCTCGGCCAGAAAGACCTTCTTGCGGCGCTCTGTCAGCTTCGTTTGCATGGCCGAAACGGTAGCTGGGACCCGCTGGAAACCGAACGGGTTAGCGTTGATAATAGGGCGCGCGTTTCCCCTCGGACGCCCCAAGGAACGGCGCTGGCGCACAAAACCCAAGGAATGATGGAAACGGCGCTGGCAGAGCTGGGCCTCTAGGAGGAAGAGCTCCGGCTCCGGTGGCGACGATCTCGCGCCCGCGCGCGTGAGGACCAGCGGTTCAAGCGGGCTGGCGGCGGGACATTTGCCCAAGCAGGCATCGGTGCAGCCGCCGCAGGGTCGGTAGGGTCGCGGCAGGGTCGAACACTCAGGAGGCCACGTTTTCTGTGCTCTTTTTCGACCCTCTCGACCCTCTCGACCCTAAACAAGGGTCAGAAGGAAACGAAGAAGGCGGCAGACCCGAGCCCCTACGCCTCCGGCCCTCCCGACTTGGGCTTAAGGTCGAGAGGGTCGAAAGGGTCGGTTTTCGGCACAGTTTTCTTGGGTTTTTTCGCATTCAGGGTCGGCGGGGATAAGACGACCCTAGGCGGCAGGGTCGATCAGTATGGCTCATCGTCTCCAACCGGGGGCTCCCGATCATCATTGCGGGTGTGGTTGTCGATCACGACATTTTCGAAGCCCCAGCGGTCCGATGCGTCCCATTGCCAATGGAAGCGGCAATCGTCCCATGCGGCGCGCGCCTCGGACAGCGTAGGAATCACCCGCCCCTTCGGGCCGACGCCTCTCCACTTCTCGAAGCCCATGCCTGGGGTATGGATAACGCCATCCTTGTCAGGCTGGCCGGGACCTAGCAGATTATCAATCCGCATCATCGAGATATCGTTGCGGCGACTTACCTTGCGGCAGTACTCCTCAAGCTGCGTTGTCGGCAGCACGAACTGGCCGCCGCCGATATCACGCAGGCCGGGCAGCGACGGCAATTCACCCGAGGCGAGAGCATCGAACCAGATGCGGTCGAAGCCCCTCAATCCTTCGACCCGTTGCTGATTCAGGGCCGAGGTCTGCGGCACGTCATAGCGCGGATGCCAGTTGCCGAGGTCCATCTCGAGCAGGTCATGCAAGAAGGCCTCGGTCCCGCCGTTGGCGATCTCGGCGCGCAAGTCGCGCCAGAACCTCATACGCTCATCGTCCATGTTCGCGCCCGGCGGTGCAGCAAAGCGCTTCGACACGTTGAACACGGCGTACCGGCGTTCATCGTCACTGGCATCGACCACGTAGGTGTTGTTCGAGGCGATGATGACCTTCAGCCGGTTCGGTGCCGGGAAGGAATCAACTCCCTTCGGCTCGATCATGATCTCATCTTCGGTGATGAAGGCCTTCACCAGCCCGGCCGCGCCCTTGTCATTGGGGGCAACGGCCTCGTCAGCGAATAGAAGCGCGCAGCCGTGGAGGTGCTTATTGAAGTTGCCGGTCAGGCTCTTCTCTCCGGCGACGTGCCGCCCGTGCTGGCCGAATATGCGACACAGTACGCGGGCGAAGGTTCCCTTGCCGGTCCCCTTGCCACCGATAAATGTCAGCGCCACCTCGGCGGGCTTGCCGGGGTTCTGGACAGCGAAGGCGGACCAACGAATAATGTAAGTGGCGAGGGCCTCGTCGCCACCGGCTAGGCCCTCCTCGATCAGGCGACGCAACAGCGGCCATTCGCCCGGCTCCGGCCTCACAGCCAGCCCGCGCCAGATGTTGTATTCGTCCTCGCCCGCTTCCTCGTTCGGCCGAAACACCACCGTGCGATATTGCCGCCGCATCCGGTGCTCGAGCCACCACTTGCCAGCGGGCGTGTACTTCGGGTTGCCGTCCTTGTCCGAGCCGGTCTGAACCGGAATGTGCATGTAGCGATTGCGGAAGTCGTCAAACGACTGCGCGACGATCTCGGTCCGGCTGGGGTCAACCTCGCTCGGCTCCCAAGACACGACCTTGGTCTTGCCGCCGTACAGCGCGATCACCGCATGGTCGGCATTCAGCCGGGCGAGCATGGGATCATCCTCGACCTCGGCCCGCGCCCGCTCGATCTGCCGGGCGGCATACTCAAGGGTACGCTTTTGGGCGAGGGTGTGCGCCGATATTCCGAAGCCCGGGTCCAGCAGCACGGCGGCGATCTGTTCGTTGCTGCAACGGGCGCGGACGAGCTCGGTACAAACCGCGAAGGTTACCTCGGAGCGCGAATTGTACCGCTGCGCGTCATCGGGGTCATCGCCCTGCACGATCAGCATTCGGGTGCGCGGCGTCACGGCGGCGGGGAGCTCGTCTAGGCTGTCGAGGAATGGCGGGATTGCCTCGAGCTGCACCTTCCCCTGTCCCGGAGCCGGAGCGACATTCTCGCGTGGCGCGGGCGCAAATATGCCGAGCGGATAGTCCCGCTCCTCGTGGTACTCGATCACCGAGGCGAGAACCGGCACGCGCCCGGCCTTCCGCTTCTTCTCGTTGGGCCTGTTTATCGTCCCGGGTAGTCGCATCACGCGGTCGCAATTGTGGCAGGCGTCCGCACGAAACAGGGGGTGCCCAGAGAAGTCGGCTTCGATCTGCCGACTATAGGCCTCCGCCTCTTCGGCCGCCGGAATGTCGCCGCCGATGTACAGCGGCTTGTCGAGCCGCCAGAAGCCTTGCGCTCCCCCTCCGCTGTCCAGAATCAGCGTCGGCGGGCAGGGTTCGCCTTGCGGGTCGCGGTAGCTGCGCAGGGTCTCGATTGCGGCCGCCTTCGCTTCGGCTAGGTCCACGCCCTTCCGCCCGTCGAGGTCCACGTACAGCCAAGCGAGGTCCTCAATGTCCGTCTTCTTCGCCTTCGACCGAATACGGCCGAGCGTGGGATTGACGGTCCAATAGAGATTCATGCGCTCGAGCGTTCGCGCCTCGAGCCAGTCGCGGATGGCTGGCTCATCGCCTGAATCGAAGGTCTCGGTCTTGGTGTTCGTACCACCGGGGCCGCCGTCCGGGTAAATCGCGGTCAATGCGACGGTCCCGCCCGGGCGTATCCAGCCCAATAGCTCAACAGCCTTATCGAGGTCCGGGCGGAGCTCCCCGCCCTCAACGCTTCGGCCTTCGCCTCCGGCATCGGGTCCAGTAGGGTCATTCACGGAAAGTCTCCCTTTCCAATCCAATCGGTGGATAGGGCCGTCCGGTTTGCTTCCTCAGGCCGGGCGGCCCGCTTTCCTTCCGGGACTGGCGGTGTGGTTGGTTAGGCGGCTCGAGGCTCGCCCTCACGCTTCTTCATCTGCTGTCGAACCCAGCGGTCGATCTCGCTCTTCACCCAAACCACGCGGTTAGGGCCGAGCCGGACCTGCTTCGGGAAGTCGTGCTTCTCGTCGCGGATGTAGTTGTAGATCGTCGGCTTGCTCAGCCGGGTGAGCTCCGCCACTTCGGGGAGCGTCAGCAATACTTGGCGCTGGGTCACGTTGACCTCCTCTATCGACGGCTAATCTCGTCTGAGGAGGTTCTCGCCGCTGCGCAGCCGAGAAGAAATTACCGTAATGTCGTGCGATTACGAATGTGTCGCTGCGCCACCTTGAACGCCACGTCGAGCGCACGGTCCCCGAGGTCCGGGGTAATGCGGAGGAACTCCGCTGCGAGGAAGGAGACGGCTGCGCTGGGTTTGGGCTGCTTCCGGCCCTCCTTGGCGGTGGCTCGTCCACGATTGGCGGTCACGCGGTTTCCGCCAGCCTCCCACCAAGTAAGGAGCGGGACGGCGGCCGCCTGATAGGCGTCGTACCCCCGGCGGCCGTAGGGCGCGGGTATCTCGAGCTCTGGCACCGCCTCCTCGACCTGTAGGAAGAGGAACTCGGCCTTTTGCATCTCGAAAGGCATCTCAGCGAATCCGCGCTGGAACTTGACGTGCCAGTCCCAGAGCTGCCGGAGGCGCGGCTCCAAGCCGTCTATCCCTGCCTGCGATTTGATGTTGCGGATGCGTTCGCGGGCGTCCGCTGAATCGCGGCTGGACTGGAACGGCGCTTCTGCTTCCCAGTATGATTCCGAGGCCCGCTGCCGCGTCCCGGCGTCCGGCTCTATGCCCATTGTTCGCCCCACAGGTCGAGGGCGGCCTTCTTCTCGGGCATATAATCGTGCACATCGTACACGCCGCCGATGCCGGGCAGGACGTGACCGAGGACTTGCTCGGAATGCAGGTGGGGTATGCCGAGCCGTGACATCTCAGTCTTTACAGAGCGGCGAATGTCTCGCACCTGCCATTCCTCGAGCGGCGTCAGCCCCTCCTTCTCGTCGAGCTCGGCAATCTTCGCGTCGAGTTGCTCACGGCATTTCGAGAAGCCGCTGATGGCGCTATCGCCCTTGTCGGTCGGGAAGAGGAGGTATGTCTTGTCGAGCTTCTTCGGGAGAGCCTGATAGCTGGGCAGCGCCTCGATTATTTGCCGCGCTGGAGCGGATAGCGGGAAGGTGTGTTTGATGTTCGTCTTGTAGTGCAGAGGCGGCACGGTGACGGTCCACTTGTCCCGGTCCAGCCAATCGGTGTTCAGGTTGGCGATCTCCGACAGGCGCTGGCCAGTCAAAATCAGGAGCTGGATCACCCGGCCGTACCGATAACCGATCTCGTCCGCTGCTCGCCATACGCGGCGCAGCTCGTCCATCGACAGGGCACGGCGGCGGGCGGTGTAGGCGAAGGCCTTCTGTGTCTTCTTCGTCTTGATGCTGACGACCGGGTTGACCAAAATCAGCTCCTCCTCAATTGCCCAGAAGAAGAGCGTCCGTAGGCGCTTGCGGACCTCCCGCGCGGCCGAGAGGCCGCTCAGCTCGTACTTCTCCTCGGGCCTCGGCTTCTTCGCCTTTCGCGCGCGCTCCCTTGCGCGCTCGATACCTTCGGCGCGCACCTTGGTCAGGAGAGCCGACACATCCGAGCGCCTGATCTCGTCGATGACCTTCCCGGTCCAGTGCGGCAGGACGTAATTGTCGAAGTAAGCCTTCGTGGATTTCCACTCCTTCTGCTCGAGCTTGGCGTACTCGTCGATGAACCGTTCCACGATAGTCTCGAAGGTACGAGTGTTGCGCGCAACAGCCTCTGTCTTTCGCTGGACAGCCGGGTTGAAGCCTTTCTCAGCTAGGTCGAGCGCATCGCGCGCCGCGTCCCGGGCCTTGGCGATGGTCACGCGGGGATAATCGCCCAAAGACATTCGGCGCATCGGACCCTTCTTCAGGCCGCCGTCGCCCGCGCCGGAGACCCGGTAGATCACGGACCAATGCTTCGCCCCCTTGTCGCTCACCCGGAGCCGGAGCTGCGGCACCACCGTGTCGGCCCACTCGAGGCGCTTCCCGGGCTCGGCCTTGAGCTTGGCGATTGCCTTGTCGGTGATCGTGTCGCGCTTCGCATCGTGCTCCACGGCGGTTGTTATGGCTTCCATCTCGCTTCCTCCAGATTCACTCGGGAAACGGCTAGGGAACTCTACAGCGCGCGCTGCGCTTAGCCCCGCCGATACCCGGCTAGACTCTTTTCTAGTGTAAACGCGCAGAAAGTCTAGGTTTCTTTAACCGGCTCAGCCTCGGGGAAACGCGGCTAGACTGGGTAGCTTAGACCTCCGAAGGCAGAGGCCACTGATTCGAATCCAGTCGGGTGCACCATTTCCCTTTCGCCGAAGATGGGAACTTTGGTCTGCTAAGACCCCAGGCGCACGCGTGGCCGTGCCGCCGATCGGTCATTTGCGAAAAATGGCGATTTGCTGGTAAGGGAGTGCAGCCCCCAGTTTCGTCAGGCGGGCTTTCTCGTTTTTTTGCCGGAGAGACCCCGCCCTTGTTCGCCAACCTGCCCCTGCTGCCCGCCGACCCGATTCTCGATCTCGGCCGGGTCTTCGCGATCGACAATCGCGCCCACAAGATCAACCTCGGCATCGGCGTCTATCTCGACGAGCAGGGCGTGACGCCAATCATGGCGGCAGTGGCCGAGGCCGAAGCGCGTGTCGAGACCGACGAAGACACCAAGGCCTACCTGCCGCCGCGCAGCGTTCCCGGCTTTGCCGACAGGATCGCACGCCTCGCGCTCGGGCCGGACAACGCATTGCATGGCAGTGGCCGGCTTGGCATCATCCAGACCCCGGGCGGCTGCGGCGCACTCGGCGTGTCGGGCGGGCTGATGCGGCGATCGGGGATCAAGACCGTCGTCATGGGAACGCCGACCTGGTCGAACCATCGGCCGGTCTATACCGCCGCCGACCTCGCCGTGCGGATGATCCCCTATCTCGATCGCGCGACCGGCGGCGTCGATTTTGCCGGCTATCGCGCGGCGGTCGAACAGCTCGGCCCCGACGATGTCCTGCTGCTCCACGGCGCCTGCCACAACCCGACCGGCGTCGACCTATCGCCCGAACAGATCGACATCATCGCCGACATCGCCGCCGCGCGCGGCTTCCTGCCGATGATCGACACCGCCTATCACGGGCTGGCGCACGACCTCGATGCCGACGGCTATATCCTGCGCAGCTTTGCGCAGCGCGTGCCCGAACTGCTGATCTCCTATTCGTGTTCGAAGAATTTCGGCCTGTATCGCGAACGGACCGGGGCGCTGATCGCGATCGGCAAGAGCGCCGACCGCGCCGCCGTGCTCGAATCGCACATGCTCGACCTCGCGCGCGAATTCTATTCCATGGCGCCGGCGCACGGCGCGCTGATCGTCGCCGACATCCTGGCATCACCCGAGCTCGAGGCGAACTGGCGCAGCGAGCTGGCGACGATGCAACGATCGATCCAGGCGCGCCGCAACCTGCTGGCCGACGCGCTCGAGAAGACCGAGCTCGGCGACAGCCTGTCGTACGTCCGCGACCAGAACGGCATGTTCTCGCTGCTGCCGCTCAGCCCCGAACAGACGCAGCGGATGCGCGACACGCACGCGGTCCACATGGCCGCATCGGGCCGGATCAACGTCTGCGGCATTCGCGCCGACAACGTCGATTATCTCGCCGGCGCGCTCGCCAGCACGATGATCGAGAATCGCGAGATGCTCTCGGCCTGATCAGTCGCGGGGCCAGCCCTCGAGCACCTCGACGAAGCGCGTCAGCCAGGCATTGGTCTGCGCGCCATCGAGGACGCGGTGATCGATCGTCAGCGAGACATAGGCCATCGGGCGGATCAGCATCGCGTCCTGTCCCTCGACGGTGCGCACGACGACGCGTTTTTCGAGCTTGCCGACGCCGAGGATCGCCGATTGCGGCTGGTTGATGATGATCGGGCTCGCCAACAACGAACCCGACGTCCCGTGGTTCGAAATGGTGAAGGTGCCGCCGCGCACCTCGTGCGCGTCGAGCGCGTTGTCGCGCGCCTTGGCTACCAGCCCGTCGAGCCGCTGTGCGATGCCG
>CAYQVL010000019.1:0-11620 GCA_964420825.1 uncultured Sphingomonadaceae bacterium | reverse complement strand
CATCAGCACGCTATTCGCGGTCGATAGCGCGATCGCGCCGCCCGAGCCGCCTTCGCCGACAATCGCCGCGACCAGCGGTACGCGAATCTGCAAACAGGCTTCGGTCGACCGGGCGATCGCCTCGGCCTGCGCACGCTCTTCGGCCTGTATCCCGGGGAAGGCGCCAGGCGTATCGACCAGCGTTACAACCGGCAGCGCAAAGCGATCGGCAAGTTTGAGCAGCCGGACTGCTTTGCGATATCCTTCGGGTTTGGCCATGCCGAAATTGTGTCTGATCCGGCTCTGCGTATCGTCACCCTTTTCATGCCCGATGACCATGACACGCCGGCCCCCGATGCGCCCGAAGCCTCCGACTATCGCCTGGTCGTCGGCAAATGCCCGATCACCCGAAAGCGGCAGGAAATCATCGACAAAGCCGGCGACATAATTTTTGAAGTGCGGCCGGTCTGGATGGCGCGCGACCTGCGTCTTTTGCCACGGCGTGAGTTTGCCATAGATCTCGGCGAGCATGCGCTGAGACTTGGTTTCCAGCCGGCGGATCTCCGATTCGATGTCCAGCGGTCCCGAATCGGCAGTCTCGCGCAATTCGGCGATCCGCGCCTCAAGATCGGCGATCGGTTTTTCGAAATCGAGGAAATGCTGCATGGCTGCGCGCAGTTAAGCCGGTGGGCCCGGGTCGTCAACGAGCGGGTGGCGCTGATTGACCAGAGCGACGAGCCGGGCGCTGTCGATATGCGTATAAATTTGCGTCGTCGCGATATCGGCATGACCGAGAAGCATTTGCAACGCCCTAAGATCGGCGCCGCCTTCGAGCAGATGGGTGGCAAAGGCATGGCGCAACACATGCGGGCTTACGCGCTCGGGCGGAATTCCTGCGCCGGCGGCGAGTTGCTTGATTAGCTGGTAGAGGCGGATGCGGCTTAGATGAGACTTTCGCGAGGGGAATAGCCAGCGCGAATCATCAGCAAGATGCTCCCGCCAGGCGGCGACGGAGGCCATGGCTCGATCCGAGATCGGTACGAGCCTTTCGCGCCCGCCTTTCCCCGTCAGAATGAGAAACGGAGCATCGCCGCGGATCGCGTTATAAGGCAGAGACACAAGCTCGCTTGCGCGCATGCCCGATCCGTAGAGCAATTCGACCAGCGCAGCGAGCCGATACGACAGAGGCTTGCCGCCGGCCAGTTCCGCCGAAAGCGCGGCGAACAGCCGGTCGATATCGGCGTGGCTCAGCGTCTTGGGCAAGCTCCGCGCGATCGGTGGTCTCGGCAAAGCCGCCGACGGATCGTCGTCGCGCAGCGCCTCCTCATGCAAAAAGCCGAAAAATCGGCGAAGCGCAGCCGATTTGCGTGCCACCGTTGCGCGCGCCATCGGCATCCAAAGCTCGCCGAGCGTTTCTATCTCGCGCCGACGAGCCCCCGCCAAATTGCCCTCAAGCGCCGCCGACGCACCGCGTAGGTCGCTCTCATATGCGGCCAGCGTATTGCGCGCGGCGCCGGCTTCGGCGGCGAGCATTTCGAGGAAGCGTTCGATCAACCGCGCGTCTTCCCCCGCAGGCTGGGCAATGCGGCGATCACCCACCGAACCCCCTAGCTGCGCGTGATGGCTTCGGCAGCAATCATCCGCGCTTCGGGTTCGCGACCTGCCAGACGATAGGCGCGCACCACATGATACAGGTGGCTGGGCGGAATGCCGCTCCAGTTCGGCGATTGCATGCCGACGGCCGCGAGCAAGGCCACGACGCCAACGCGGCGTGCGCGCGCCGCGCGATCGATCTGACGCGTCCAGACATTCTCGACATCGAGGCCAAGCGCGAGGTCGTCATTGGCATCGGAAATTTCGCCACTATCGAGCCGGCCGAGGCCGGCAAGCGCGGCAGCCAGCAGCTGAGCCCGATGGCGGCCATCGCTCCCCGCCCGCCCGGCATAATCGCCGACGCGGCCATAGCCGGTATCGACCACTGGTTCGGGCGCGCCTACGGCGAGCAACGCCCAAGCCTGATCGGCGTCATCCTGATCGGCATCGGCAACTGTCGCCGCCCAGCCCGCTGCCTGAATATCCAGTCCTGCCGACATCATTGCGGCTATCAAATTGCCGGCCTGGTCTGCAAACGAAGCGCGCGGGGCGATTCTGGCCGCGGCGCGCGCCGACAGTATCAAACCGGCATAGCGATCGTCGCGCCCGCCAGTATCGGTCCAAAGCGCCTCCATCGCCCCCATTCGCTCGCGAAGGCTATTGCGGACATAGGCTGCGCGCAAATTACCGGTCGGCGAGCCGGCTAAATCTTCGGGATCGAGATCGGGCAGCAGCGCGCTGTACATCGACACGAGCGTCTGGTTTGAGAAGACGCCGATCACCGCAGCGGTGCGCGCCGGTTCGATACGGTCGGCCAGTTCAATCGTCGGAGATCGCGCCCGCCACGCTGCGACTTGACGGCCGGAGGACCGATAGAGCCCGGCCGGAATATCTTCACCTACCGCGTTGGCCATACCGAAGCGCCAAGCGTTGAGCCTCTCGACGCCGTCCCATTCGATCGTAACCGCGCGCGAACTGCCGCCGGCGTTGGCCACCCGCTCGGCAAGCAGAATATCGAAGCCGTTGGTTATGCCATTGCGCCGCGCGGCGGTGGTTTGAGCCGTCGCCCGGACGCTCTCGCCGAGAAGACCGGCGCAGATCGCTTCGGCCAGTACCCAGCCCGGCGAATCGACAGTCGACCGGGCGCCGCTGACGAGCGGGCAGAATGAGGCAGGATCGCCGCTCGCCAGCCCGACCTGCATCGCCACGGCATACAATTTCGGTGTGTAGCGATCGCTATCGACGCGCTGCACGAGCATGCGCGCGCCATCGACTTCGCCCATCCGCAGCAGCAACCAAGCGCGCTCGGCAATCCAGTCCGGTGCTGACACACCGTTTGGCGTCGGAATCTCGCTGAGAAGTGCTCGACGCAGGCTTATATGCAGCCACCGCGATGGCCCCGGTGCGTCGAGGCGGCGCATCAAGGTTGAAAAAAAGCGACCGTTGATGCCGGCAAAGGCGTTCTCGCCATAGCCGCCATTGCGAAGCGTAAGCGGCCCAACCTTGTCCAGCGACCGGCGCGCACCGGGCGGCAATTCATATTCGGGCGGAATGTCATCGAAATCGAGCGCGAGATCGAGCTCGTCGAGCGCGTCCTCCTCTGCAATATCCTCGCGGGCAGCCGACGGCTCATCTGGAGGGAGAGCCGAAGCCGAGGGCGCCGCGGGAGGAGAAGCAGGAACAGGCCTCGACGGCGAGGGCGTCGATGGGACGGGAGTCGCCGGCGCAGGCGCATCAGGATCGCCGAAGCCTTCAGGCAACAGTGACTCAGGCGCATCCTGGCTGAAAGCGGGGGCGCTCAGCGCATAAGCGCCTACACCTGCTCCCAGTGCGATCAAAAAAAGCCTAGTTTTCGAGAGCCTCATTGGCGACGGGTTCTTCTATGGTCTGGGTTTCGACCTGTGTATCGATCGTTGAGAGAAAATAAAGCGCGATGGCCAGACCGATCAGGAAGAGCAGCAGGAGCAAAGCTGAGCGCGACATATGCGACCCTTGTGTTTTGAGACCCGTTTTTTGCCGGATACGAAGCGAAAGCCTATATCCTCGCGTCCATGCCGCATAGCACATTCCAAAATTCGGGACGCACCGCAACCCGCGCCGATATCCGCAAACCGGTGGTTCTTGTCGGTCTTATGGGCGCGGGCAAATCGACTGTGGGCCGCCGCCTGGCAGATCGCCTGCGCCTGCCCTTCGCCGACTCGGATGACGAAATCGAGAGCGCTGCAGGGATGACTGTCGCAGAACTGTTTGAAGACTATGGCGAAACCCATTTCCGCGAGGGGGAGCGCCGGCTTATCGCACGGCTGCTCGATGGCGATACCAAGGTCATAGCGACCGGGGGCGGCGCGTTTGTCGACCCCGAAACCCGCCAGCTAATCCTGCAAAATGCGACCGCGGTCTGGCTCGATGCAGACATAGAAATTCTCGCCGAACGTGTCGCCAGGCGCGATACGCGACCCCTTTTGCGCGACTCGGATCCGCGACTCGTGCTCGCCGAGCTCGCAGCCAAGCGCAATCCGCTCTACGCGGAGGCTCCTATTCATGTGCAGAGTGGAGCGGGCACACATGAAGAAACCGTCTATCGCATATTGAAAGCGCTGGCACGATGAGCACCATCACTGTTGCACTGGGTGCGCGAAGCTATCCGATCGTCATCGAGGACGGTGCTTTGCAGCACGCCGGCGAGTTGCTCGCGCCATATGCTGCGCGCGGCCGGATCGTGGTCGTCAGCGACGCCCAGGTAGCGACCGCCCATCTCGATATTCTCAAGACCGCGCTCGCCGGATCGGGCGTCGAGATCGTTCCGATTGTCCTGCCATCAGGCGAAGCGACGAAGAGCTGGATGCAGCTTGAGACGCTGACCGACCGGCTGCTCGACCTCGGCGTCGAGCGCGGCGATCATATCGCAGCGCTGGGCGGCGGCGTGATCGGCGACCTGACCGGGTTCGCAGCCGCGATACTGAAGCGCGGCTGCGGATTCATTCAGCTACCGACCACGCTTCTCGCGCAAGTCGACAGTTCGGTCGGCGGCAAAACCGCAATCAACAGCGCCGTCGGGAAAAACCTGATCGGAGCCTTCCATCAGCCCAGCCTTGTGTTGATCGATCCTGCGGTGCTCGACACATTGCCGATACGAGAGCTGCGGGCGGGCTATGCGGAGGTGCTCAAATACGGTCTGATCGACAACGCCGAATTCTTCGCCTGGTGCGAAGCCAATGGCAGGAACTTGCTAGATGGCGAGCGATCCGCACAGCTCCATGCGATCGAAACAAGCGTTGCGGCCAAGGCGCGAATCGTCGCCGCGGACGAAACCGAGCGCACGGGCCGCCGCGCCTTGCTCAACCTCGGGCACACCTTCGGCCATGCTCTTGAAGCAGCCACAGGCTTCGGCGACGCGCTTCTCCATGGCGAAGCAGTGGCAGCCGGAATCGCACTGGCATTCCGCTATTCGGTCCGGCGCGGCCTGTGCAGCGCAACCGACTCCCGGCGCGTGGCATCCCATCTTCGCGATGTCGGCCTGCCCGATGGACTAGCCGCGGCCGGCGTAGCGGCCGATGGCGACATGCTGATCGCGTATATGGCGCATGACAAGAAGATGGAGGGAGGCACCCTGCCATTTCTCCTCGTTCGCGGAATTGGCAGGGCCTTCGTCGCGCGCGATGTGGAACTCCGCGACATCGCCGCATTTCTCGACACCGAGCCGCGCTAGTCCTTCGGTGGATGGCGGCGGGCGCGCTGTTCCTTTTGCTCCTCGATCTCGATTTCCTGCTCCTTGTCGCGTTCGAGATGAATCGATTCGGGACCCCGGATGGCAAGCTCGGCGCCGGCATGGAGGTCGCCCGCCTTGAGCTGCGCCCTGAGCCTTTCGTGATCGCGCTTGCGATATTCCTCCTCGACGCGCTCAATCAGCCATTCGTCGAGGTCCATCAGGTCCATCGCCTCGTGCGCCATCGCGACTGCCGATTCGAATACCTCGCGCACGACGCCGTCGACCGCGGCCTCGTCGAGCTCGATCAGCTGGCGACGGTCGAATACGCGGGCAACCAGCACGGCTTCGGGGAAGCATTTGCGGATTGTGGCGATCTTTTCAGCGTCGAGCTTGGCATCGTCTTGGCAGAACAGAATCGCGCGTGCATGCTCGGCGCCGGCCTCGCGCAGCAGGTCGACCCGCGTGCCGTCGCCATAATAGACCTTGCGGCCGAATTGCTCGCTGATCTCGATCTGCGAAGACTTCGAATCGATCAGCGTCACGGGAATGTTCGCACCCATCAGCATTTGCGACACGGTCTGGCCGAAGCGGCCGTAACCAACCACGATGGCGCCGCCCGGCTTGCCGGCTTCAGGTCCTCCGGGCGATGCTTCGCTGGCGGACGTGACGCCGCCGAACCTGCGGCTGAGCGCCATCAGGAACGGCGTAGCCATCATCGAAATGGTGACGACCGCGCCGAACACGCTCGCCGCCTCGTCGGCGATCAGCAACGCGCGCTGCGCCTCGGTGTAGATGACGAAGGCGAACTCGCCGCCCTGGCTGAGCAGCAGGCCGAGCACCAGTGCCTGGCGATTGGCCATGCCGAAGAGCTTGCCGATTCCGAAGATCAGCGCGATCTTGGTCGCCACCAGGGCGGCGGCCATGCCGATCACGAAGAACGGCCGCGAGAGGATCGCCTCGACGTCGAGCAGCATGCCGATCGCGAGGAAGAACAGGCCGAGCAGGATCGAGCGGAACGGGTCGATGTCGGCCTGGAGCTCGTGCCGGTAGGGCGAATCGGCGAGCATCACGCCCGCAACGAAGGCGCCGAGCGCGGTCGAAAGGCCGAGTGCGCCCATGAGCGCACCGGCGGCGAATACCGTGAACAGCCCTGCAACGACGAACAGCTCGCGCTCGGCGAAGTGGCCGACGATGCGCAGCAGCGGGTTGAGCAGGTAGCGCCCGGCTAGCACGAGACCCGCGATCGCCAGCGCCGCATAGATGGTGAGCAGCCAGCCCGGCGGCGCGCCAGGATCTACGGGCGCGCGTGACAGCGCGGCGACGATCGTCAGCAGGGGCACGACCGACAGGTCCTGAAACATCAGAATCGAGAAGGCGCGCTCGCCGACCGGGGTGTTGAGCCGGCCCTCCGATTGAAGCAAAGGCAGTACCTGCGCGGTCGAGGACAAACCAAGCGGCAGGCCGATGGCAAGCGCGGCGGCCCAAGTGAAGCCGGCCGCGAACAGCACCAGTCCGGTAACCGCCAGGCCGCAGACAACGACCTGCATCAAGCCGAGCCCGAAAATCTCCTTGCGCAGCCGCCACAGCCGCGCCGGCGCCAGTTCGAGGCCGACGATGAACAGCAGCAGGACGATTCCGATCTCGGCGAAACCGAGGATCAACTCGCCATTGTCGATCAACCCCAGCCCGTGCGGTCCGACCAGCACACCGGCGAGGATGTAGCCGAGCACGGCGCCGAGACCGAAACGGCGAAAGAAAAGAACCAACAACAGCGCCGCGCCGAGCAGGATGAAGCCATCGAAGAGCAGATCTCCGGCTGCGCCGTGCGAGGCCGCCTGCTCGACGGCCATTTAGGCAGCAACCAATGCGCGGGCAGCCGCTTCGGCGACTGCTTCGAACGCCAACCGTATCGACGCATGGCGCGACTTATGGGGGATTGCCGGACCGAAAATTTCCAATCCCGGCCAATCCCCCGCATCGTCGCGCTCGCCACTAAGGAAATCCGCCAAGGCATTCCGCGCTTCATCCAGCTCCGAAGCCGCGCGACCCACCGCATATTTCCCCATCAGCGCCGCCGACGCCTGGCCGAGCGCACAGGCGCGCACCTCCTGGCCGAGCGACGCTACCCTGCCGTTTTCGTCGAGAATGACATCGACGATGATTCTGCTTCCGCAGATCGGTGAGCGCTTCTCCACTGTCGCATGAGCGCCGTCGAGACGCCTTTGAAAAGGGATGTTTGTCGCAAGACGAAGGATTTCGGAGTTGTAGAGTGGCGCGGACATGACGCCGCCTGATTTAGTCGGTTCGCGTATAAATGCCAGTAAACCAGTTCGCCCATTGCCCGCTGTCTGGATCGCATTCCCCGCACGCCGCCCGCTGAATAGGTTTCGAGCAGCGCGCAACCGCGATTGATTGACGCGATAACGTTATGGCCGCCGCTCCCCTGTTGCCCGGGATCACGCCAGGCGCAGACCATCTGCGGTCGAGATGCCTTCGACCAACGGCAATCAGTTCCGATCGGGCGTAGTCTCTCCGGCATCGATGGCATGACGCGTTTCGACGAAATCGATGATCGCCCGGCCGCTGGCATTGAGCAGCGGAAATGTTCGCGATTCGGTCATCCATGCGGGCCGCTCGGCCTCGCCGCCATAGACGACATCGGTCGCAAGATTGGCGAGCAGATAGAGCAAAGTGACCCCGACCAGGCCTTTGAGCGCGCCGAAGCCGAATCCGAGGATACGGTCGAAGGGACCGACGAACGATTCGCGTACGCCGATGCCGAATCGCCTGCCGATGAAGCGGCTGCCGAAAAACAGCACCACGAAGATCAGCGTGAAGGCGAGCACCGCCGCTCCGCCCGGCGTCCCGACAACGCCGCGCAACATTTCGGTCGCCGGCGCATGGAGAAATCGCAAACCGGCCACAGCCAATATCCACGAAAGCAGCGTCATCACTTCATAGGTGAAACCATGCATCGCACCGCGCACGGCGCCGCCGCCCACGAGAATCAGTACAAGGATATCAAGCGCGGTCATGCGGCGAGCGCTAAGTCCGATCGAGCAAATGGTCAACGAAACCGCGCAACGCCGAAAAACCGTGCAGCGCCATACCGCTTTCCTGCTCTTCGATACTCGCCGGCAGCAAAGCCTTGGCGAATCCCAGCTTCGCCGCCTCGCGCAGCCGCAACGGCGCATGCGCGACGGGCCGCACCTCGCCCGACAGCGACACTTCGCCAAAGGCGATCGCGTCGGCGGGGAGCGGCTTTTCGGCGAGCGCCGAGACCAGCGCCGCGGCTACCGCGAGATCGGCGGCAGGATCGGATACGCGATAGCCTCCGGCGATGTTCAAATAGACTTCGGCGGTCGAAAAACTCAGGCCACATCGGGCCTCGAGCACGGCGAGGATCATCGCCAGCCGGCCTGAATCCCAGCCGACGACCGCGCGTCGCGGCGTCGCGCCGCTGGCGAGGCGGACAACGAGCGCCTGGATCTCGACGAGCACCGGCCGTGTTCCCTCGATCGCCGGAAAAACAACCGCACCCGACACGCCTTCGTCGCGCATCGTCAGGAACAGCGCCGAAGGATTTGAAACCTCCTCAAGTCCTTTTTCGACCATCGCGAAGACGCCGATCTCGTCGGTGCCGCCAAACCGGTTCTTGATCGCCCGCAATATCCGATATTGATGGCTGCGTTCGCCCTCGAAGCTGAGCACCGTATCGACCATATGTTCGAGCACGCGCGGCCCGGCGATCGATCCGTCTTTGGTCACGTGCCCGACGAGCACGACCGCCGTATCGCGTTCCTTGGCAAAACGGATCACTTCCTGCGCGGAAGCGCGAACCTGGCTGACCGTTCCGGGCGCGCCCTCGATCAGGTCGCTGTGCATCGTCTGGATCGAATCGATAACCACCAATGCCGGCGCCTCGCCTTCGCTGAAAGTGGTCAAAATGTCCCGCACCGATGTCGCCGCTGCAAGTTTAATCGGCGCGTCACCCAGTCCGAGCCGGCGCGCACGGAGTCTGATCTGATCGGCCGCCTCCTCGCCCGAGATATAAGCGACCGAACCGCCGCGGCGCGCAATGCTCGCCCCAGCCTGAAGCAACAGCGTCGACTTGCCGATTCCCGGGTCGCCGCCGATCAACGTGGCCGAACCGGCGACAAACCCGCCGCCGAGCGCGCGATCGAGTTCGGCGATGCCGCTCTGCATTCGCTGTGGCAGCGCAACGTCGGCGTCGAGACCGACAAGCTGCACTGCACAACCGCCCGATTGAAGATTGTGCTTCTTCTGGAACGGCGTCACCACCGCGCCGGCGTCCTCGACCAGCGTATTCCATTCGGCGCAATCGCCGCACTGCCCCTGCCATTTCGACGCGATGCTTCCGCATGACTGGCAGACATATCGTTTTTGCGGTTTCGCCATGACGTCTTCCTAGCAGGAACAATAGGGGAACGCTAGAGGAGACCCGGCGGTGCCCGGCCTATGCGAGGCGCGCCAGTATCTCCGCCGCAAAGGCCGAAAGCGAATCGTCGCGCGCGCCCATCACCACAATGCGATCGCCAGGCCGCGCAAGCTCTGCCAGCCGCCTCCCGCAATCGGCTCGGTCGGGAATATGCTCGGCAAACCGGCCAGCCGAAACGGCACCCGCGACTATCGCCTCGCTCCCCACCGAGCGATCGGTCGTACCGCCGAAATAGGCTGGATCGGAGAGGAACAACCGGTCGTGAGGCGCCATATTGCCGGCAAAGCAGGCAATCAGTTCATCGCCCATTTTCCTGAGCGGACCGTAGCCGTGCGGTTGAAAGAAGAGCAGCAAGCGCCCCGGAAAGGCGTGGAGCGTCTTGAGCGTCGCGGCTATCTTGTCGGGATTGTGGCCGAAGTCGTCGATCACGGTGATGCCGTTTGACGATCCGATGATGTCGAACCGCCGCTTCAGGCCCTGAAACCGACCGATTGCCACCGCCGCATCCGCAAGCTTGATGCCGCATGCGCGCGCCACCGCCAGCGCCGCCAGCGCATTGACCGCATTGTGGCGGCCCGGCACCAAAAGCGACACATGCTGCTGTTCGCCGCTGGCCGCTTCTTTCACGGTGAAGGCGATACCGAGCGGCGCTTCTTCGATATCGCTTCCGCGAAGATCGCGCGCGCCGTCGCTAAAACCGAACAGGCACAGCCGGTCGGCCTCGAGTAGTACCGCCAACGCCCGCGATTCGCCATCGTCGGCATTGACGATCGCGCATCCTGCCCGACCGAGGAAATCGCCGAACAGCAAACGCAACTCGTCCATCGATTTGTGATCAAGCGAGATATTGTTTAGAACGGCGATATCGGGCTCATAGAGCGCGATCGAGCCATCGCTCTCATCGACTTCGCTGACAAAAGCATCGCCAGCGCCCACTAGCGCGCTGGCGAACGGCGCGTCCTCGGCAACGAAATTCTTCATCACTGCGCCGTTCATTACCGTGGGGTCGCGCCCGCAATCGTGCAAAATCCAGCCGATCATCCCAGTCACTGTCGATTTACCGCTCGTACCTGCGACACCGATGCTCAGCGCCGCGCCGTTGAACAATTCGGCGAGAAGCGCGGGCCGTGTGAGCCGGTCGAGACCGAGACGGTTTGCCACCACAACGTCAGGCACACTTTCCTCGACCGCCGCCGACGCCACCAGCACCTGTCTTGCCTCGGTGAGCCCGCTGCCATCCTGCGCGAACAATGCGATCCCCTGGCTTTGGAGCCATTCGAATTTTGTTGCTGTACGCCCCTGATCGAGCGCCCGATCGGAACCCTTCACGTCAAATCCGCGCCCGCGCAGAATACTGGCGAGCGGCAGCATGCCGCTGCCGCCGATGCCGCAAAAAAAATAGGATGTGTCGTCTTTCATCCCGCCTCGCTATGGCCGGTCGCGCGGTTTTACAATTTACAAGGGTGCCGGCATGGGAAAAAAAGCCGTTCGGATCGGAATTGTGGCGCCGAGTTCACCCTTCTCGCGCGATACCGCGCTCCGCGTATCGGCACTTACGGCGACACTGTTTCCCGCAAGCCGGCTCCGGCTTGATTTCCATCCGCAATGTTTCTTGCGGCACAATCATTTCGCTGGCGACGACGCGGCGCGCACCCAGGCATTTGTCGACTATGCCAATGATGGCGACTATGACGCGGTCTGGTTTGCACGCGGCGGCTATGGTGCTTGCCGTATCGTCGATCCCGTGATCGATAAGTACCTCGATTATCAGGCGAAGCATCGTGTCGCGATGGTGATTGGGCGGTCTCCCACCTTCCTGTGCCAGCTCAATAGCAACATGATCTGCGACCAGTGCGAAGTCGTGAACCTGGGAATCTAGC
>CAYQVL010000018.1:0-11676 GCA_964420825.1 uncultured Sphingomonadaceae bacterium | reverse complement strand
GACCGCGAGCGAGACGATGACCGCGGGGATCAGCGTTACAAGCAGTGCGAACTTGACCGCGCCATGCGCCTCTTCGTTGCCTACGGTGGGGACGATCCGCTGCAGCGCCTCGGTCAGCGACATGTCGACGATCTTTTCGGCCATATTCACCGCCGCGAACAGGACGATGTAGAGGCCGAAAGTGGCGATGCCGAACAACCAAGTATAGATCGGCTGGGCGATGACCTCCACGACAACGCCGAGTCGCGCGAGGCCGGCCATCGCCGCGCCCTGCTCGATATCGCCGCGGTCGATCGCGGATCCGCCGCCCCCTTCTTCGTCTATGGTCCTACTCCTCGGTCCGGATCAACACGGCTTCGCCGATCATCAGGAACAGGAAGAACGGCGCCCAAGCAGCAAGCAACGGCGGATAGGCACCGATATTGCCCATCGCAAGAGCAAAATTATCGGCGACGAAATAGGTGAATCCGAGCGCCATGCCGATGATAGCGCGCACGAACAACTGTCCCGAGCGCGCAAGGCCAAAGCCGGCGACCGCGCCAAGCAGTGGCATAAGCAGCGTCGAGAGCGGACCTGAGATTTTGTGCCAAAGCCCGGCTTCCAGTGAGACCGTGGGGCGTCCGGCGGCTTGAAGATCGGCAATCGCGGCTCGCAATTCGCCAAAGTTAAGACTGCGGGCCTCGATATTGGCGAGGGTAAATTGATCCGGGGTAACTCCGGCTCCGACCAGTGGCTCGCCGAGAGCAGTCTCCAGGTTCGCATCGACATCGAACCGAGTTGCGTCGCGAAGCCGCCAACCCTGACCGGTGAAGGTAGCGCTCGGCGCCGTGACGATCGATTCAAGCGCTCCCCCGGTACGATCATACACAGAAACATCCTCCAACCGGGTCCGCTCCCCGCGTCCAGTGACCAGCCGCGCATTGATGAGGTCGTCCCCGTCACGCACCCAGACGTTGCGGATACCACCGCCTGAATCGGGTATGCGGCCGTATTCGACACTTTCCCATGCGCTTAGCGTGGCATAAGCCGGGCCAACGACACGCTCATTGAATAGGAACAGCAACGCGCCAATTATCAGGCTCGCGAAGAGCAAGGGGGCGAGGATCTGATGCGCAGATACGCCCGCGGCCTTCATCGAGATAATCTCGCTATTGGCATTCATACCACCCAGAGCGACTAGTGTTCCGAGCAATGCCGAGAATGGCAAGAAGCGTTCGATGAGCTGAGGGACGCGCAGCGAAACATAAAACCACAACTCGCCTTCGCCGTTGCCAGGCTGGGCAAGAATCTTGCCCGACTCTCCGAGCAAATCGAGCATCATCAAGATGACCACAAGTCCGCCGAGTACGGCGAACGTGCGCGTGACGAACATTCTCGCCATATAAATTGCGATAGTCCGTGAGGGAAAGGGTTGGAGTGCAGTAAATGCCATGGGTTAGACTTGGGCTCGCCGGAAGCCAGGCCGGAAAAGGCGTCTCACGCTATTGTATGATTTTGAGCAGGCCCGATCGAGCGCTCCGATCGGTTGGCCGCCCGGCACATAGGCGAGTTGATAGTACATCCAGCCGATCAGCGATGCGAAAACCAAAAAAGGGACCCAAAGCGAAATCAGCGGGTCGATCATTCCCAGCGCGGCCACGCCTTCGCCATATTGAGAAACCTTGTGATAGGTCGTTATGAGCACGATCGAGAGAAAGACGCCAAGTGCCGAGGTCGATCGTTTGGGCGGTACTGCGAGTGCAACGGCCAGCAAAGGCAGCAGGAACATCATCATCACTTCGGCAAGCCGATAGTGCAGGTTGGCGCGGCTCGCGAGCCGCAAGTTGGGAGGTGTAGCAGGGTCGTTACCGACGCGGACGAGTTCGAGAAGCGTAAGTTCTCGCTGAATACCGCCGCGCCCCCTGAAACTGTCGATGCGCGGAAGGTTGATCGGCAGATCGTGGCTCTCGAAACTCAATACGCGTGGCCGCTCGAAATTGGCTTGATCGTGAATCAAACGGCCATTGGTCAGGCGCAGCAGGATTGTATCGGGATCGTCCGTCGCCATGAAGGTTCCTTGCTCGGCGGCGACCGCGAGGCGGCGGCCGGCCGGTGATATCGTCCGCACGAAGATACCTGAAAGGTCGCGCCCGTCGTTGTCGCTACGTTCAACTCTAAGCGTCATGTCGCGCCCGAGATTGTTGAACTCACCGACGTTGATCGAAGCCCCGAGCGCGCCCGAGCGCAGTTCGAACTGCAAATTCTCATATGAGTAGCGGGCGATCGGCTGGAGATAGCTGACGATGACGAGATTGAGCAGGACGAACGCGACCGTGTAGAGATAGGGCACGAAAAGCAGGCGCCGGTACCCTAAGCCAACTGCGCGGAAGACATCGAGTTCCGACGACAAAGCAAGCTTGCGAAAGGCAAGCAGGATACCAAGCAGCAGCCCCACGGGAATCGCCAGCGAGAGATATTCGGGTACGAGATTGGCGAGCATCTGCCAGACGATACTGACCGGCCCGCCTTCCTTGGCGACGAAATCGAACAGGCGCAGCATCTTGTCGAGCACCAGCAGCATCGCCGCGATGACAAGCGTCGCCAACAGCGGAATCGTGATGAGCCGGAACATGTATCGGTCGGTGGACGTGAAGATTTGCAAGTTTGTGTCGCTCCGTGACCACAATTTGGCCGCAAGCCTTGGCGATATCAGGTCGAAATAGGGGACTATTTTGAATTTTGCCATGCCTGATCCGGGCAATCAGGTGTGGTAATGTGTTTTGGAGTACAATGTAATGCTGAAAAGCAAGCTTATCCTAGGACTTACCGCCCTTGCAATTGGAACCGCCGCGCAAGCCGGAACGCGGGTCGACAACGATCTGAGCAATTGCCGGGCCGGCGCGGACGGTACCGCCGCGCTGGTGCGGGTGGTCGGATTCAGTCAGTCGACCGGGCGCGTGCGCGTGCAATCCTATAGGAGCGCTGGATGGCTTGAGGGCGGTCAGTGGCTGCATCGCGTCGATGTTCCTGTCCAGGTGCGCGGAGGCAATATGGATGTTTGTCTGCCATTGCCCGGCCCCGGCACCTACGGGATTGCCGTGCGGCATGATATGAACAACAACAATAGGACAGACCGCAGCGACGGCGGCGGTTTTTCCGGCAATCCCGATTTATCATTCCCGTTTAATATGCGCCCTCGATTCAGTCGGGCTTCGTTTCGCGCCGGTCCGGGTGTCACGCGCGTGACGATTGTTCTCAACTATATGCGGGGCACCTCGCTGGAACCGATCGGGTAAAACAAATGGTTTGTGTCGCCCTTCTGTCCAACCCCCGTTCGACGGGCAATGTGGCGATGTTGCCGCGCATCAGAACCTTTTGTGCGCAGCGCTCCGATATCTTTCACTATGAGGTCGAAGATGTCCGCCAGATCGCTGACGCGCTGCAGACCATCGCGCGCGTGAACCCCAAAATTCTTGTCATAAATGGGGGTGACGGGACGGTGCAGGCCGCGATGACCGAACTTCATCATGGAGCTCATTTCGGCAACACGCCGCCGCCCATCGCTGTGCTGCCCAATGGCAAGACCAATTTGATTGCGCTCGATCTCGGAGCGGGCGGCGATCCAATCGCCTCGCTCGAGCGCATTATGGAAATCGCTAGTACCGATCTTACCGATCATATCGTCGGGCGCGAGCTGATTACGCTTACCGGCGGCGATGCCAGTGATCGGCCGGTGCTCGGGATGTTTCTAGGCGGGGCGGGCTTGGCTGATTCAATCCTCTATTGCAGGCACAAGATTTATCCGCTGGGATTGCCGAATGGCGTTAGCCATGCGCTTACCGCGATGGCCATCGTGTTTTCGCTGCTGTTCAGGATCCGTGTATGGTTCCTGCCGCCGCGAGCGCAGCCTGTTCGCGTATCGGTAATCCACCAGGGTGAACTCAAAGGTCGCTTTTCGCTGCTTGTCGTGACAACGCTCGAAAAATTGTTGCTCAATAGCCAGCTCGCCAAGGATGACGCCACTGGCGGCCCGCTCAAGCTGATGATGGTTGATCAAAATCCTTTGGCGCTCTTCCGGCTGATTTGGGCGAGCTTGTCGGGCAAGCTTGGCCGTTCACAGTTTTCGGGCGTTCATCTTAGCCATGGTAGCGAAATTCGTATTGAGGGCGATCATTCGAGCGTCCTGTTTGATGGCGAATTGTTCGAAGCCGAGAATGACCGGCCGATCATTCTGACTCCGACATTGCCGGTTCCGTTTCTTTCACTGGCGGCGTGACCGCGCTTTCAGATCTGGTTGCTTCCGAGCTCGCCGAGCCGGTTGATCGACGCGTTTCAGCTTTTGCAGCTGATATCGCCGCGCACCACGCTAAAGCGGCCATCGCGGTATTGTTCTATGGTTCTTGTCTGCGCTCGTCGGAACTGGACGGCGAGATGCTCGATTTTTACCTCATCGTGTCGGATTATCGCGCTGCCTATGACCGCAAGTGGCTCGCGGTTGCCAATCGGTTGATCCCGCCCAATGTGTTTCCCGCCGGGTATGAAGGCCTACAAGCCAAATATGCGGTGCTCAGCGAAAGCGATTTTGTACGCCTGGCCTCCTCGCGTACGCGGAACGTATCGGTGTGGGCACGCTTCGCCCAGCCTTCGCGATTGGTATGGGTCCAAGATGATCGCGCCCGTGACGCCGTCGTGCGAGCGGTTAGCCTAGCCGCCCCCGCGCTTCTTGCCGCCGCCCGGCCGCTGCAGCCGTCGACGATGGACCCGCTCGACCGGTGGCGTGATGCTTTCGCGCGAACCTATGGCGCCGAATTGCGCGCCGAGCGTCAATCGCGCCCCGGCGCGGTCGTCGATGCCCAACCCTTTCGCTATTTGCAATTCACCGATCCTGTGCTTGCGCAGTTGCCGGCGGAAGCGACCGAAAGCGTTGCCGTATCGCGGCGACGCTGGTTGCGGCGGCGGGTAGAGGGAAAATTGCTGACGTTGGTCCGTCTCGCCAAGGCGACCGCCACTTATGCCGGAGGAATCGATTACATCGCCTGGAAGATCAACCGGCATGCAGACACTCAAATTTCCGTCAAGCCTTGGCAACGGCGCTTTCCACTTTTGGGAGCGCTGGTTATGCTGCCGCGCCTGATCGTGAGTGGTGCAATCAAATAGACTCCGCCGGACTATTCAGTGGCAAAACTTTCAGTATCGACGGCTTCAGTTGCGTCGGTCAGAGCTTGGGCGAGTTCACCTATTGTGAAAGGTTTGCGCAACACACCGCGTCCGGCAAGTTGATTGGCATCGCTCGCTTCACCCATATAACCTGTGATGAAAAGTACAGGTAGATTGGGACATAACGGGGCGATGTGATCGACCAGTTCGGGTCCAGTCATCCCCGGCATTACAACGTCGCTGATCAGCAGGCCGATATCGTCGCGTTCGGCGAGAACATCGATCGCTGCTTCGGCGCTGGCGCAGGCGATCGGTTTGTGACCGAGTTCTTCAAGTGCCTCAACTGTCGCGCGTCGGACCCGTTCATCATCTTCTACGAGCAGAATTACACGCGCTTGGCTGACATTCGCCGTCGCATTCGCGCTCCAATCAGCAACCGGCTCCCGGCGGCTGGTGGCGTCGCCGTCGAAGCGAGGCAAATAGATCGAGACAGTCGTCCCTTCGTCAGGCACCGATTCAATTGCGATATCGCCACCTGATTGTCGCACGAATCCGAATATCTGGCTTAAACCCAGACCCGTTCCCTTGCCGACCGGCTTGGTGGTGAAGAACGGTTCGAAAACGCGCTCGACGATCTCTGGCGTCATTCCGCAGCCGCTGTCGGAGACCGAAATTTCCACATAACTCCCGGCTGGAGCCTCGCCGATCTCGTCGTGATCGAGATCGGTGTTGGCGACAGCGATACGGATATCGCCTTTACTCTCCATCGCGTCCCGTGCGTTTACCGCCAGGTTTAGCACGGCGTTTTCAAGTTGTTGCGGATCGACCCAAATCGGCCAGCAGTCGTCAGCGCAGTCGATGGTAACGGTAACCTGCGCACCGATCGTCCGCTGCAGAAGATCCTCCATGCCGGCAACCAATGCCGCCGGATCGGTGCCCTCGGGAAGCAAGGGTTCGGCACGCGCGAAGGACAGCAGCCGCCGCGTCAGCGCGGCGGCGCGGTTGGCTCCGTCGAGCGCGCTATCGATATGGCGGGCGACATCGCCCTTTCCCGCGGCTAGCTTGCCACGGGCAAGATCGAGGCCACCCACGACGACCGCAAGCATATTATTGAAATCATGAGCTATTCCACCGGTTAGCTGACCAACCGCCTCCATTTTCTGAAATTGGCGCAGCTGACGTTCCGCCGCGGCGCGTTCCCCGGCTTCCGCCCTCAATTCTTCATTGACGCGTTCGAGTTCGATGGTCCGTTCGGCGACTGCGTCTTCCAGACTTTCGGCGCGCCGGTCGGCGCTATGGCGATCGCTGAAAGCACGCACCGTTATCCAGGCGAGGGCGATTGCGGCAAGCCCAAGTGCAACGCCGGCGATTGTGAGCAGCGTGGCGAGAATGTTCGAGCGTTCAGTAGCGGCAATCCGCGCCGATGAGCGCGCGCTTAGCAGGACGCGTTCATTATCGGCAATCTCGGTGAGTTTGCGGATGATTGCCGGCGCGTGCTCGCTTGCTGCGGCGCTGTTATGGAGCGATAGCGCTTCCCAGTTGCGTTCAGCCGATGCGTAACTGGCGGTGGTCGAAAGCTCCTCGCCATAGGCGCGATAATCGCCTCGGAGATCTTCGACGAGCGCCGCTTGCGTGGGGTTGTCGCGGACAAGTTGACCGAGCTGAGTGATTTGTCGCCCCGCGGCCCGCCACTGGTCGCGATAGATTGTGCCGAGCCGCCTGTCGCTGCTGATGACGTATCGGCCAAGGGCGGCTTCGGAGCGCGCGATTGAGCCATCGATATTGCGGGAAATCATGATGATCTCGAAGCTGCGGCGCTCGGCTTCGGTCGCCGCATCACGATCTGCGTTGGATTTGGAAACCAGCACAACGAGCGCACCGAGCAATAACGCGAAAAGCAATGCTGCCGCGCTCGCAAGCCCTCGCCGCCAGACCTCCCGCGCGGGAGATTCACCGGGCGTGGCAACCCAAAAGCCCTCCTCCATGGTGGCGGACTATATCGGGTGGAGAATTGTGCGAACAGGTGCAATATCGAGGTAAGGCGTGGAATTCGCTCGCTCTGACGCTGACGTGGAGCAGTCCGACTAGGAAATCGTGCCGGTTGCCCGTCCGGCGGCTGCGAACATGCCGAGAATTAGCTCGACCTGCTCGGCGCTATGTTCGGCGCAAAGCGAGCAGCGCAACAAATACACTCCGGCGGGCGTCGCGGGGGGGCGCGCCATATTGACGTAGAGGCCATGTTCGAGCAGCGCCTGCCACATCCGCACGGCCTTTTCCTGGTCCGGCAGCAAGACAGCGAGGATCGCGCTTTCGGGCTTGTCGGTGGCGAGCGTGAAGCCGAGATCGCGAAGTCCCTTGTGAAGCCGCTTGCTGTTTTCCCAGAGATGCGCGCGCTTGTCGCCGGCATTCATCAGCTTGCGGATCGATGTCGTCGCGGTGGCCACGACCGAAGGCGGCAGCGAAGCGGTAAATGTATAGGGACGGCAGACGAGCCGGAGGAATTCGGTCTTGGGATGGTTCGAAACGCAAAAGCCGCCGACCGTGCCGACGCTCTTCGAAAAGGTACCAATGATGAAATCGACCTGGTCGATCACTCCCTGCGCCTCGGCGACGCCGCGACCATTCTCGCCGAAAAAACCCATCGAATGCGCTTCGTCGACAAGCACCATCGCGCCATATTTCTTCGCCGCCGCGACCATCTTGTCGAGCGGTGCGATATCGCCGAGCATCGAATAAACGCCTTCAAGCACAACAAGTTTGCCTGCCTCGGCGGGCAGCCGCGCGAGCCGCTTTTCGAGATCTTCGGCATTGTTGTGGCGGAAGCGCGTGATTTCGGCATTGCCGAGGAAGCAGCCGTCATAGATCGACGCATGGCTGTCGGCGTCGAGGATCACATAATCGCCCTTGCCAGCAAGCGTAGAAATGATCCCGAGATTGGCAAGGTACCCCGTCGAAAAGACCATTGCATGGTCCATGTCGTAAAAGTCCTTGAGCGCCTCTTCGCATTCCTTGTGGCCCTGGTAGGTGCCATTGAGGACGCGGCTTCCGGTGGTTCCCGACCCGAAATTTTCGAGCGCCTCCTTGCCAGCCTCGATGACGTCCGGATCGAAGGTCATGCCCATATAATTGTATGTTCCGAGCAGAATCGTGTCTTTGCCATCGATCACCGCCTCGGTTGGCGATTTGACCTCGTCCATTACGATTGCGAAGGGATCGCGGACCCCGGTTGCGAGCAGATTGTCGCGCTCGGCAATCAGTGCGTCGAATTTCTCGAACAGGTCGCGCGACTGCGTCTGCGGATTCTTCGTATCGGCGGCGAGCTGGCTTCCGGCCATCGTCATCCCTGGCGCTCCCGGACAGCATCGATAAGCTGGCCTACGGTCTCGATTTCGGCCTGCTGATTCATCGTGATGATGATATCGAATTCGTCTTCGATCGAGGCGACGAAATCCATCACCGTCAGGCTATCCCATTCGAGATCGCCGGCAAAGGTCGAGGTCTCGGTGATTGCAATTTTGTTGGTATTAAAGGGTTCGATTAGCGTCGCTACCTTCGCGAAGGTTTCTGAGCGGTCGGTCATCATACGGTCCTATTGGTTCAGCGGTGTTATTGGCAAGCGAATGCGGCGCGAAGGCGGCGAGGATGAGGCCATGTTACCTCCTGAGCCAGCCCTGTTCGCGGTACCAGCGCGCCGTATCGCGTAGCCCGTTATCGAGCAATATGGCCGGCTTCCAATGGGCCGGATCGGGTTGTTTCTCCGGATCGGCGACCCAGTCGGGATGACAGAAATAGCGCGCGCGATCGGGGGTCAATCTGGCGCCGCCGCGGCGGATGAGGCGGTCGAGCCGCGCGCCGGCACGGATCAGCGTTCCGGGCAGCGAGACCGCTCGCGCGGTCCGGCCCTGGGCATGGCCGAGCGCACGGGCGAAATCGACATGGCTGAGCCCGTTGTGCGTCCCGTCATCGGGTTCGTAGAGCTTGCCGATGGTTGCATCGTTATTGAGGCAGGCGAGCAGAAGGTCGCAAAGATCGCGGACATGGATAAGCGAGAGCCGGCCGTGCGGCGGCAAGGCCACCCACCCGCGCCGCGCCATCTCGAACAACACCAGCGTTTCGCGGTCGCCGGGACCGTAAACAGCCGGTGGACGGACAATCGTCCATGCGAGCTCCGATGCGCGGATCAGCGTTTCAGATTCGGCTTTTGACCGGCCGTAATTCGACAATTCGGGCTCGCGTGCGGCGAGCGAGGAAACGTGGATGAAGCGTGTGACAGACGCGGCCCGCGCGGCATCTATCATGGCTTGGGTCCCACCCACATTGATCCGGTGAAACTCATCGCGATCAGGCGCACTGATTGCGCCGGCTACATGAATGACGGCGTCGCAACCATCGACAAGGGCCGCAAGCGCGATACGGTCGGTCAATACACCTTTTGTCCATCGTAGGCCGGGCTGAGGAGGTTGATCACGACGCGTGAGCGCCTGCACGCTATGGCCGGCTTCGATCGCCATTCGAACAAGATGGGTGCCTACAAAACCGGTGCCGCCTGTTATCGCGATTACGCTCAAAGCAGCACCAGATGATCGCGATGGACGAGGGCGGAACGCGGCGCATAGCCGAGGATTGCTTCGAGTTCTGCGGTCTTCTTGCCGACAATTCTGGCGGTCGAGACACTGTCATATTCGGCCAGCCCGCGGGCAATGATCGTGCCAAACTTGTCGGTAATATCGACGACGTCTCCGCGCTCGAACATGCCAGATATCCCGATCGCACCGGCCGAAAGCAGGCTGTTGCCCCCCGCGAGGGCCTCTACCGCTCCAGAATCGACGACAATTTGTCCTTTGGACGTCAGGCGCCCGGCCAGCCAGGCCTTATGAGCCGATGGGACCTTTTGGGGGGTGAATAGCGTCCCGACGCCGTCCGCGGCGAAGCATCTGAGCGGGCGCGTGCGCTTGCCCGAAACAATAGCGAGCGGGATGCCGGCCGACGTTGCGATCTTCGCGGCTTCCAGTTTGGAGATCATCCCCCCCGACCCCATGCCCGAAGCGGATCCGCTACCTGCCATGGCCATGATTTCGTCGTCGATGACCGAAACTTCGTCGAGCATTTCCGCCGACTCATCCTTGGTGGGGTCGGCGCTGTAAAGGCCGGCGACATCGGACAGCAGGATGACGCCGTCGGCGCTGCCGGCCTGTCCGATACGCGCGGCGAGCCGGTCGTTGTCACCGAAACGAATGGCTTCGGTAGCGACCGAATCGTTCTCATTGACGACCGGAACCGCGCCTAGAGTTAACAGCCGGTCGAGTGTCGCAGAGGCATTGAGATAGCGCCGCCTGTCTTCAAGATCGCCGAGGGTGACGAGCATGAGTGCAGCCATGAGATTGCGCTGACCAAGTAACTCCGACCAATTGTGCGAGAGCGTGATCTGACCGACGGCCGCCGCCGCTTGCGCATCCTCCAGGCTTTTGCGCGGATTGCCTTGCAACCCCAGTGCGCGTTTGCCCAACGCAACCGAGCCTGAGGAAACAAGAATGATCTCCTGGCCCTGTTCGCGGCGATCGACAATGTCCGCGATCAGACCCGTCAGCCAGTCGCGGCGGACCTCTCCATCGCTGCCGACGAGCAGCGCGGATCCGATCTTGACGACCAGCCTTGCGCAGCGCTCCGGCGCAAAAACATCTGAGTTCAAGCGAGCGGCGACCATGCGTCTTCTTCGGCTGTTTCACGGTGCGTTGAACCCAGCGCGCCGATAACCGTATCGAGCACGGCATCGAGCCCTGCTCCGGTCGCGCCCGATAGCGGCAAGACCTTGGCACCGCTTGCATCGGCGAGGTCGGCGGTCAGTTGCGCGATCCGTTCGGCATCGATCAGGTCGATTTTGTTGAGCGCAACAATGATAGGCACCTGAGCTGAGCGTGCATGGTTGATGGCTTCCTTGGTTTGCGGTTGCACGCCGTCATCGGCTGCCACTACCAGTACAGCGATATCCGTCAGATCTGCGCCGCGGGCGCGCATAGCGGTAAACGCCTCGTGTCCCGGGGTGTCGAGGAAGGTGATAAGTTTTTCCTGCTTTGTCACCTGGTAAGCGCCAATGTGCTGGGTGATAAAGCCGGCCTCATGGGCGGCCTGGTTGCTGTTGCGGATAGCATCCAGCAGCGAGGTCTTGCCGTGATCGACGTGCCCCAAAATGGTGACAACCGGCGGACGCTCGCGTAGGTATTTCTGCTCATCCTCCGAGTAAACCGTCGTGCGGCTGGGTGCTACGGCCGGCTCTTCTTCTTTGACCACTACTACCGGTTCGGGTTCTCTATACTCTTTAATTTCAAAGCCCATATCGCCAGCTACAATCGCAGCGGTATCATAATCGATTTCCTGGTTGATGTTGGCCATCACGCCGGCATTCATCAACTGTTTTATCAGCTCGATCGGGCTGCAGCCCATCTTTTCGGCCAACTCGCGCACCGTCAACTTGGATGGCAGCACGAGGGATTTGATAACCGGCTCGGAAGTTTTGGATACAGCAGCCTGCGGTGCACTCGG
>CAYQVL010000017.1:0-11736 GCA_964420825.1 uncultured Sphingomonadaceae bacterium | reverse complement strand
GTTGGGCGGCATCATGGCCCCGCTGTCGCAGTCGGAAAAATTCGCCGCCGGCGATTACATCCGGCAATGGGTGCCCGAGCTGGCGGCCCTCGACGACGATGCCATTCATGATCCGCACGAAGCGGGTTGCGCACCGCGCGATTATCCCGCCAAACGGATCGAGCATCGCGCCGCGCGCGAGCGCGCGCTGGCCGCTTATGCCCAGATGAAGGCCGCATCGTGAACGATCAGCACAACGCAAAGCGCGGGGCGCATTTGGTCTCGGGCGATCGCGGGCTGGTCGCCGGCCCGCTCTGGGCGCGCCTGTGGGCCCGCGGCCGCGCCCGCGTCTTCGAACGCGTCATAGAAGGCATCGACCAAGGCCTCAAATACGGCACAATCGAGGGCCGCCTGCCCGATGGCAGCACACAGATCATCGGCGGCCGCGGCGACGGGCCCTATGCGGTGTGCGAGATTTCCAGCTGGATGGCGCTCGTCCGCCTCGCCAATTCGGGGTCGGTTGGCTGGTACGTTGCTTGGACGCGCGGCGAATGGACCTCGCCCGACCCGGTGGCGATCTTCGACCTGTTCACGCGCAATGCGCGCAGCCTCGGCGGTGTTGCGCGCGCCAAGGGCATCTGGCGGATCGCCAAGCGCCTGATCCACCGCTTCAACGGCAATTCGGCGCGCGGCGCGAAACGCAACATTGCGGCGCATTACGACCTCGGCAACGATTTCTACGCCGCGTGGCTCGACGAGACGATGAGCTATTCAAGCGCGATTTTCGCCGGCGACGAACCCCTCGAAAGCGCGCAGCGCCGCAAGATCGAGGCGATCTCCGACCGGTTGGCGCTCGCTCCCGGCGACCGCTTGCTCGAGATCGGTTGCGGCTGGGGCTATCTCGCCAATCGCTTTGCCGAACAGGGGATAGCGACGACCGCAATCACCCTATCCGAGGAGCAGCGCGCCTGGGCCGAGGGTCGCTATCGCGTCGGCGGCAAGCCGCTGCGCTTCGAGCTTGTCGATTATCGCGCGATGACGGGACAGTTCGACGGCATCGCGAGCGTCGAGATGGTAGAGGCGGTGGGGCAGCAATATTGGCCGCAATATCTCGATTGTATCGCGCGCTGCCTCAGGCCCGGTGGCCGCGCTGCCATCCAGTATATCGCAATCGACGACGCGATCTTCGCCGACTACGCCGCCAGCGCCGATTTTATCCAGACCTATATCTTCCCTGGCGGGATGCTTCTGTCGACCGATCGTTTCCGTGCGCTCGCCGAAGAGCGCGGTCTCGTCTGGAGCGACGAAACGCGGTTCGGCGACGATTATGCCGAGACGCTGAAACAATGGCGCGTACGGTTCGACATGGCCGTTGAACAAGGGTGCCTGCCGAATGGTTTCGACAAGCGGTTCCGTGACTTGTGGCGCTATTATCTGATGTACTGTGAGGGTGGATTTCGCGGTGGCGGGAGCTGGGTTGCGCAGGTCACGTTGACCAAATCCGTCTGATCAGCTGCCCAGCTCGAGGCGTTCGGTGCTGTTGAAGCCGCGATCGATCAGCGCGACGATTGCGTCGGCGACGACCTCGGGCGACTTGAGATCGGCCGGGTCCTCGCCCGGATAGGCGCGCGCCCGCATGGTCGTGCGAGTTGCACCGGGATCGACGATCGCAGTGCGGATCTTCGAGATGTTGCACGTCTCGGCGCCGTAACAGGTGACAAGCGTGTCGAGCGCCGCCTTCGATGCGCCATAGGCGCCCCAGAAGGCGCGCGGCGACCGGCCGACGCTCGAGGTGATCGCCACCAGTCGGCCCCCGTCCGATTTTCGCAGCAGGGGATCGAACGCGGCAATCAGCGCTTGCTGCGCGAGGACGTTGAGCGTGAAGACGCGGTTGAGGTCCTTGCCGTCGATCGCCGTGACGGGGGTCAGCGTGCCGAGCGTCGCGGCGTTGAGGATCAGGATATCGAGGTGGCCCCAGCGCTCGCTGACGGCTTTCGCCAGCCTGGCGATGCTCTGGCCGTCGGTAAGATCGAGCGGCGCGATCGTCGCATGGCCGCCAGCGGCATGGATCGCCTCTTCGACCGCCTCCATGTCCTTGGCAGTCCGCGCTGCAAGAATGACATGGATGCCCTTCGCTGCGAGTGCCTGGGCAGTCGCAGCACCGATCCCGCGGCTGGCCCCGGTGACCAGCGCAACCTTGTCCTCGCCTGCCATCAGACGAGATGCTCGCCGAGTAACTGCAGCTGATCGGAGTCGCTGCCCTTGGCATGGTCGGTCAGCGGAGTGGGATAATCGCCGCTGAAACAGGCATCGCAATACTGTGGCACGGAATCGTCGCGACCGGCCTCACCCAAGGCACGGTACAGCCCGTCTATGCTGACGAAGGCGAGGCTGTCGGCGCCAATATGCGCACACATCTGGTCGACGTTCTTTGACGAGGCGAGCAAGTTTTCGCGGCGCGGCGTGTCGACGCCGTAAAAGCAGCTGTTGCGAGTCGGCGGACTCGCGATCCGCATGTGCACCTCGGTGGCGCCAGCGTCGCGCATCATCTGGACGATCTTCATGCTGGTCGTGCCGCGGACGATTGAATCGTCAATCAGGATGACACTCTTGCCTTCGATCAGCGCCTTGTTGGCGTTGTGCTTGAGCTTGACGCCGAGATGGCGGACCTTGTCGCTCGGCTGGATGAAGGTGCGCCCGACATAATGCGAGCGGATGATTCCGAGTTCGAAGGGAATGCCCGATTCCTGCGCATAGCCGATTGCGGCCGGCGTGCCCGAATCGGGAACCGGGATGACGAGTTCGGCGTCGACCGGGTTTTCGCGTGCAAGCTCGGTGCCGATCGCCTTGCGCACGGTATAGACCGAGGTGCCGTCGACGATCGAATCGGGGCGCGAAAAATAGACATGTTCGAAAATGCACGGCCGCGGCGCGAGCGGGGCGAAGGGGCGCAGCGATTTCATCCCGCGCTCGGACACGATGATCAATTCGCCAGGCTCGACTTCGCGGACAAAATCGGCATCGACGACGTCGAGCGCAACGGACTCCGAAGCGAAGATGGTGGCGTCGCCTAGCTTGCCCATGACCAAGGGACGCACGCCGAGCGGGTCGCGGCAGGCGATCATGCCTTCGGGGGTCAGGCAAACGAGCGAATAGGCGCCTTCGACCTGCTTGAGCGCGTCGATAAAGCGGTCGAGCAGGCGCTTGTAGGACGAGGTAGCGACAAGGTGGATGATCGTTTCGGTGTCCGAGGTCGACTGGAAGATCGAGCCGTGCCGGACGAGTTCGCGGCGCAGCGTCATCGCGTTCGAAATATTGCCGTTGTGCGTAATTGCAAAACCGCCCGAGGATAGGTCGGCATAGAGCGGCTGAACGTTGCGCAAGCCGCTTTCGCCGGTCGTCGAATAGCGGACGTGACCGCATGCCGCTTCGCCGGGCAGTTGGCGGATAATGCGGTCTTCGTCGAAATTCCCTGCGACGTGGCCGGTAGCGCGATGGCTGTGGAAGTAGCGGCCATCCCAGCTGGTGACGCCGGCGGCTTCCTGGCCGCGATGCTGGAGCGCATGGAGGCCGAGCGCCACCACCGCGGACGCGGTCTCCGCGCCCCAGATGCCGAATACGCCGCACTCTTCGCGCAGCTTGTCATCGTCGAAAGGATGGGTTGTCGTCATTGGGACTCCGGCGCTGGGTCGGTTTCGCCCGCTGCATATAGGTAGGTCGAACCGCTTTGTCACAAAATTGTCAGAGTGATCGCAATTGGCATGGCCATTGATGGAGCCGGCGAAATGCTGGAGAAGACGCAGATCGTGCAATGCGCGTTCAGCGCGGCGTAAGGGCAGAAGAATATGACCGACAGGCGCGAGACCGGAACCGAGCTCGATCCCGGATTCGACGATCGCGGGCTGATCACCGTGGTGGTAAGCGACCGCAAAAGCGGCGAGCTGCTGATGGTGGCGCACATGAACCGCGAGGCGCTCGACCGGACGATCGAAACCGGACTTGCGCATTTCTGGTCGCGGAGCCGCGAAACGCTTTGGAAAAAGGGCGAAACGTCAGGGAATTTCCTGCGCGTTGCCGATATCCGCATCGATTGCGACCAGGACGCCATCTGGCTGACCGCCGACCCTGCGGGGCCCGTCTGCCATACCGGCGAGCGCAGCTGTTTCTACCGCCGGGTGACGCCAGGGGGGCTCGAACGCATCGCGTAATTATTTCGTGAAGGTGACTGTGCCGTAACGTCAAGTCTTGACGTTGACGTGAACGTTACTAATCTGTGCTCATGGCCGCACATCCTCCCCAGGCGGGCATCGACACGCCCGATGCTCAGAACCGTCACACCTACACGATCTCGGACCTCTCCGAGGAGTTCGGCGTTACGCCGCGCGCGCTGCGCTTCTATGAAGACGAGGGGCTGATATCGCCCGAGCGCCACGGCCTGACCAGGGTATATGCCAAACGCGATCGTGCGCGGCTCGCCTGGATATTGCGCGCCAAGCGGACGGGATTCAGCCTTGCCGATATTCGCGAGATGATTGATCTCTACGACCTCGGCGACGGCCGCATCAAGCAACGTCAGGTGACTCGCGAGAAATGCGCCGAACGGATCGACGCGCTCAAGCGCCAGCGCGACGATATCGAATCGTCGATTGCCGAACTGACGAGTTTTCTCGAACTGCTCGAAAAGATCGATACCTAGAATCTCATTTAATCGGAGCCTTGCGCCATGCCCAGCTACACCGCCCCTATTCGTGACAGCCAATATGTTCTCACCCATATTGTCGGGCTCGATCGCTATTCGAATTTGCCGGGCTTCGAGAATGCAACCCCGGACATGGCCGATGCGATCCTCACCGAGGGCGGAAAATTCTGTGCCGAAGTGCTCTTTCCGATCAATCAGACCGGCGATCATCAGGGCTGCACGCGGCACGACGATGGATCGGTGACGACGCCGGATGGTTTCAAGGCTGCCTATGACCAGTTCGTCGCAGGCGGTTGGGCGACGCTCACCGGTCCCGAGGAATTCGGCGGGCAGGGGCTTCCGCACGTCCTCGGTTCGGCGGTCGAGGAATATATGATCAGCGCCAATATGGCCTTCGCGATGTATAACGGCCTGACCATGGGCGCGACCGCCGCGATCATGGCCAAGGGTTCGCAGGAACAGAAGGAGAAATACGTTCCCAGGATGGTCGCGGGCGAATGGGGCGGGACGATGAACCTGACCGAGCCGCATTGCGGCACCGATCTGGGGTTGATCCGCACCAAGGCCGAACCGCAGCCCGACGGCAGCTACAAGGTGACGGGCACCAAGATATTCATCTCGTCAGGTGAGCATGACCTGACCGAGAACATCATCCATCTGGTGCTGGCGAAGACTCCCGATGCGCCCGACAGCGTCAAGGGCATCTCGCTTTTCATCGTGCCCAAATTCCTCGTCAACAACGATGGCTCGCTCGGCGAACGCAATGCCGTGACATGCGGGTCGATCGAGGAAAAGATGGGTATCCATGCCAATTCGACCTGCGTGATGAACTATGACGGCGCAACGGGCTGGCTGGTCGGCGAGGAGAACAAGGGCCTTGCCGCAATGTTCATCATGATGAATGCGGCGCGGCTCGGCGTCGGCATGCAGGGGCTCGCGATCGGCGAAATCGCCTTCCAGAATGCGGTCGCCTATGCGCAGGACCGGCGCCAGGGCAGGGCGCTTACGGGCCCGGCCGATCCCGAAGAAAAAGCCGACACGCTCTTCGTTCATCCCGACGTGCGCCGGATGCTGATGGAATCGAAGGCCTATCTCGAAGCCAGCCGGGCGCTGTGTATCTGGGGCGGGCTTCAGGTCGATCTCTCGCAAAAGGCGCGGACCGAGGACGAACGCCAGCAGGCCGACGATCTCATCTCGCTGCTGACGCCGGTAATCAAGGGCTATGTGACCGATCTCGGCTACCAGATCGCGACGCAGTCGCAGCAGGTCTATGGCGGCCATGGCTACATCCGCGAGTGGGGGATGGAGCAATATGTCCGCGACGCCCGGATCGCCCAGATTTACGAGGGCACCAACGGTATCCAGGCGATGGATCTCGTCGGCCGCAAGCTGGCGCAAAACGGCGGACGGGCGATCCAGGCGTTTCTTGCGATGGTCGGCGAAGAGGTTGCCGAACGGCACGAGAATGAAAGCGTCAACAAGGTCGCCAGCGCGCTTGAAAAGGTCAACGCCGAACTGCGCGGCGCGACGATGTGGCTCATGCAAAACGCTTTCGCCAACCTCAATCATGCCGGCGCGGCAGCATATCCCTATATGCAGTTGATGGGCATTTCGGCGCTGGGCCTGATGTGGCTGCGGATGGCCAAGGCCAGCTCCGCAGCGATCGAAGAGGATGCCGCAGACAAAGCGTTCCATGAGGCCAAGCTCGTCACCGCGCGCTTCTTCGCCGAGCGTATGATGCCCGATGCCGGCGGGCTGCGCGCCAAGATCGAAGGCGGATCGGACAGCCTGATGGCGCTCGAACCCGAAATGTTCGTGGCCGCCTGACCGCTGGACGGCCTCGGACGGGCTGACTAAATACTCTCCCGAAAGCGGGTGGAAACGATGCCGACACGCAAGCAATGGATATTCGGGTTGGCGGGCGTTGTGCTCGTGGCGCTGCTCGCCTGGTTCGTTTCGGACCGGATGGAAATCGGCCGCATCGAAACTGTCGGAGCCGAGGCTCCATCTCCATCGGACGGCGACCGCGCCGACCTGGCCGATCAAACGCCCGGCGAGCGATTGTGCGCATCGCAGGGCGCTGCCGATTCGATTCGCGAGCGTATCTTCGGCCGTGCGCGCGAGGCGGCGGTTGGCGATCCGGCGTTGCTGACCCGGCTCGAAAGCGTCACCGCGGCGCGCATCGACCTGCCCCGCCTGGTGCGGTTCGACGAGCGGTCCGAACAGGCCTATTGCGAAGGGCGTTTAGTCCTCGAGTTGCCGCGCGGAGCCGAACCCGCCTTCAGCAACAGCCGCCGGCTCACCGCGTCGCTCGATTATTTTGCCGAGCCCGGGCGGAGCGGCACCGGCACCGTCTCGCGGTTGAATGGCGCCGACGGGATCATCGACCGGTTGGCGAGCGCTGACCTCGTCGAGCGCGACCACCAAAGCGGCGACGCATCCAGACCCGAAGAATATGGCGACGAAGTTGACCGAAATAAACCCGATTACGACGAACCCGCACCGGGCGACCCCGGTTTTGACGATGGCGATCTTCCGCCGCCACCGCCGATGGACCGCAAGCCGGCCGACGAGCCGGCCCGCCGGAGGGGCTGAAGGCCGTCCCCAGCCGATGTGCGCGACAAAAAATCCATTCCTTCCGATCGAAGAATTAGTGCCTCCGGCCGCCCTTTGATCTTGCCGTGCCGGTCACATCACTCTTCGGGCAGGAAATCGGGGACCGAGAGATAGCGTTCGCCGGTGTCATAGTTAAAGCCCAGGATGCGCTTGTCTTCACCGACCTCGGCTATCTTCTGGGCGATGGCTGCGAGCGTGGCGCCCGAACTGATACCGACGAGCATACCCTCTTCGCGCGCGGCTCGGCGCGCCATATCCTTGGCGTCTTCGGGTGCCACCTGGATAGCGCCGTCGATCGACTGGGTGTGCAGGTTGGCCGGGATGAAGCCGGCGCCGATGCCCTGGATCGGGTGGGGACCGGGCTGGCCGCCCGAGATCACGGGCGAGCCGATGGGCTCGACAGCAAAGACCTGGAGATCGGGCCAGTGTTTCTTGAGCACTTCGGCACAGCCGGTGATATGGCCGCCGGTGCCGACGCCGGTGATCAGGATATCGATCGGGTTTTCGGCGAAATCGGCGAAAATTTCCTTCGCCGTCGTGCGGGCATGAACCTCGACATTGGCGGGGTTGTCGAACTGTTGCGGCATCCACGCGCCCTCGGTCTGTTCGACAAGCTCGGCGGCGCGCTCGATGGCGCCCTTCATGCCGCCTTCCTTGGGCGTCAGATCGAAGCTCGCGCCATAGGAGAGCATCAACCGGCGCCGCTCGATCGACATCGATTCGGGCATCACGAGGACCAGCCTGTAACCCTTGACCGCGGCGACCATCGCAAGGCCGATCCCGGTGTTGCCCGAGGTCGGCTCGATGATCGTTCCACCCGATTTCAGCGCACCCGATCGTTCGGCGTCTTCGATCATCGCCAGCGCGATGCGATCCTTGATCGATCCGCCCGGATTCGAACGCTCCGACTTGATCCACACCTCGGCGTCGCCAAACAGGCGCTGGGCACGAATATGCGGCGTATTGCCGATGGTATCGAGAATGGTGGCGGCTTTCATGTCAGCGTCTCCTGCAATGTCTGTTCGGGGGTGTCCTCGTTCAACTCGTCGGGCGGCTCAAAGGTCCGTGTCTTGCGCAGAACGGGAAACCATCGGCTCCACAATAGCACCGTCGCGATCGCACCGATACCGCCTGAAACCACCGCGGCGACGGGACCGATGATCCAGGCGAGGCTGCCCGAAAAGAAGTCGCCAAACTCGTTGGAGGCCGAGATCGTCAGCAGCGAGACCGAAGAAACGCGGCCCCGCTTGTCGTCGGGCGTGTGGAGCTGGATCAGCGACTGGCGGATATAGACCGAGAACATATCGGCCGAGCCGATTATCACCAGTGCGGCGAGCGATAGCGGCATCCAGGTCGAGAGACCGAAGACGATTGTCGCCAGACCGAAGAGGCCGACCGCCCAGAGCATCTTGGGACCGACATTGTTCCTGAGCGGTCTGAACGAGAACCACAAGGCGGTCAGCGCCGCGCCGACAGCAGGGGCCGCGGCGAGCTGGCTGAGGCCCGGCGCGCCGACATGGAGGATGTCGCGGGCATAGACGGGGAAGAGCGCGGTGGCGCCGGCGAGGAAGACTGCGAACAGATCGAGCGTGATGGCGCCGAGCACCATCTTGTTGCGCTGGACATAGCGGAGCCCGTCGACGACCTGCGCAATCGGGCGCTGCGCGCCGGTGATAACGCTGCGCGGCACGCCCCCGATCAGGCTGAGTGCGGTTAGCGAAACACAGAACAGTCCGAACACCGCCGCATAGGGAAGGGCGGGCGCGACGACGTAAAGATAACCGCCGATCGCCGGGCCGACGATCATTCCCGATTGCCAGGCGATCGACGACAGCGCGATGGCGTTGGGCAGCACCGCTTTCGGCACCAGATTGGGTGCGAGCGCGCTCAGCGCCGGGCCGGCAAAGGCGCGCGCAATGCCGAGCAGGATGGCTATCCCGAACAGCATCGGCAGGCTCATCGCGTCATAATAGGTCGCGGCGCCGAGCAGCCCGGCGCAGAGCATCTGAAGCAACACCATCAGCCGCGCGACGTTGCGGCGGTTGAAGCGGTCGGCGGCGAGCCCCGAAAACGGCGTCAGCAGGAACAGCGGCACGAATTGCAGCAGCCCGATAATCGCCAGCTGCCCGGCCGATTCGCCAATCCCCATGCCGCTGTCGCGCGCGAGATTATAGGCCTGCCAGCCGATAATCAGCATCATCGCATACTGGCCAAGTGTCATCGCCAGCCGCGACGCCCAATAGGCGCGGAAATTGGCGATACGGAAGGGATGCGGGTGTGTGGCCATCGGCGGCATCTAGGCGGGGAGTGCGGCGAGCGGCAAGCGAAGAGCGGTATCAGGCGGTGAAGCCGGGCTTTGGCGCGCCGGCTTTCGAGCGCGAAGGCTCAACCCAAGTAATCCGTGATGCCGGGGATCGCGGGGAAGACCGCTTCGCTTACAAATCGACCAAGGACTGGCGCTCTCATTCGGCCGCGGGAGGAACGCTTGCTATTATCGCTGGTTGTTGTTGGGTAGTGAGCCCCAAGGAGATTGCCATGCGATCGATGATGATGGCTCTGACGATGGCGGCGCTGACCGCCTGTTCGAGCGGAGCGGTGCCCGAAGGCGATGCGCCTCAGCAGGCGCGCGACGCGCGCGATGTGAGGGAAGCGATTGTCACCGGTCCTGACTTGCTGACCGCCGAGGGCTGGGGCCCATTGCGCGTAGGGATGACACGCGCCGAGGTTACCGAGGCGCTCGGCCCGGCCGACGAGCCCGATGGCATTCCGGTGTTGGATCCATCGGTCTGCGACTTCTACCACCCCCAACGCGCGCCCGAAGGCCTCATCGTCATGCTCGAAAACGATCGTCTGGCGCGGGTCACGCTGATCGACAGCGGCGAGGTCAAGACCGAAGGCGGTCTCGCGCCCGGCGCTCCGGCGAGTGCGGTACGCGACCATTTCGGCAACCGCGCGGTGGCGCTGCCGCACCATTATGAAGCCGCGCCCGCCGAAGACATATACGTCTGGACGACGCCACGCGCCGCGACAGCCTATGTCGAAGACTCCGCCGCGCGCGGGCTGCGCTACGAGATCGGCAGCGACGGTAATATCGTCGCGATCCATGTCGGCGGACCGGCGATCCAATATGTCGAGGGGTGCCTATAGGGTCTGCCCTATCGGACGTCGCTCAAGGTGCGTCTCAGGCGACCTTCACGAAACTGTCGAGCACTCGCTTTTTGCCCGCCTTCTCGAACGCGATTTCGAGTTTGTTGCCGTCGATTTCCTCGACCGCGCCATAGCCGAATTTCTCGTGAAAGACGCGCTGGCCGAGCGCGATGTCGGCTCTTGGCTTGGCGGCGAAGCCGGCGGTGCTGGCTTTGGCTTCCATGACGGTGCCCGACTGCGGCAAACTGCCCGCCGCAGCGGCGCGGCGCCATCCCGGGCCTCGGCCGCCGCTGCGCCCGGCATTGGCGAAAGGGTTCCCCCGCTCGGACCAGTTGGCGCGCCAAAGCGATTCGCCGCCGGTCATCGTTGTCTCGACGTCGATATGCTCTTCGTCGAGTTCGCCGATAAAGCGCGAGGGAATCGAACTCGTCCATTGCCCGTAGATGCGCCGGTTCGCAGCGTGGACGATGTGGCAGAGGCGGCGCGCGCGGGTGATCGCGACATAGGCGAGGCGGCGCTCCTCTTCGAGGCTCTTGTTCCCGCCTTCGTCCATCGAGCGCTGCGAGGGGAAGACGCCTTCCTCCCAGGCGGCGAGGAAGACGGTGTCGAATTCGAGCCCTTTGGCGGCGTGGATAGTCATGATCGTCGCCTTTTCGGCGTCGCGATCGGCGTCATTATCCATGACGAGGCTGACATGTTCGAGGAAGCTCGTCAGCGTCTCGAACTCTTCCATCGCGCGCGCAAGCTCGGTGAGGTTTTCGAGGCGGCCGGCGGCTTCGGCCGAACGGTCGGCCTGCCACATTGCGGTATAGCCGCTCTCATCGAGTACGATGCGGAGCAGTTCGGGATGCGGGAGGTCGCTCGCCATGTCGCGCCAGCGCAGGAGGTTGGCGACGAGGCCGCCGAGCGAACCGCGCGCCTGTGGCGTCAGTTCGTCGGTGTCGAGGATGCGCGCCGCAGCTAACATCAGCGGGATGCCCTCGGCGCGCGCAAAGGCGTGGAGCCGGCCGATGGCCTTGTCGCCGAGCCCGCGCTTGGGGGTGTTGACGATGCGCTCGAAAGCAAGATCGTCGGCGGGCTGGACGATCGCGCGCAGATAGGCGAGCGCATCGCGGATCTCGGCGCGTTCGTAGAAGCGGAAGCCGCCGATGATCCGGTAGGGCATGCCGATCTGGATGAAGCGGTCCTCGAATTCGCGCGTCTGGAACTGGGCGCGGACGAGGATGGCGATGGCGTCGAGCGAACCGCCGGCACGCTGGTGCGCCTCGATCTCCTCTCCGACGCGCCGCGCTTCC
>CAYQVL010000016.1:0-11744 GCA_964420825.1 uncultured Sphingomonadaceae bacterium | reverse complement strand
GGCCGATTTAACAATTCTTTATCGCGTTTCCGGACCTGCGGCGCTTGCCGCCGCAGCCGGGTTCGCCCTCGCCGCATCACCGGCGCAGGCGCGGGTCGAAATCTCGCCCTATGTCGAGGCGCAGCAGATTCTCGAATTCGATTTGAGCAATAGCGACGCATTGGGAGACGATGTCGTCACCTATACCGCGCTCGCCGCCGGGGTCGATGCCGCGGTATCGACGCGGCGCGTCGAACTCGGCGCCAGCTATCGCTACGAACGCCGGATCGACTGGGACAATTCGATCTCCGACGAGGATGTTCATAGCGGACTTGTCCGCGCCAATGTCGCGGTAACGCGAGGATTGAGCTTCGAGGCCGGGGCGCTCGCGGCGCGCGCGCGCGCTGAAGCCGGCGGCCGCGATCTCGGCTCGCTGGTCGGCGACAACGCCAACAGCACGCAGGTCTATTCGCTTTATGCCGGACCTACGGTTTCGGCCCAAGCCGGACCGTTGCAGATCGGCGCGGGCTATCGCTTCGGCTACACGCATGTCGAGGACAATCTCTCCGCCAACAGCAATCCGGGGCAGCCCGCCGTCGATTATGTCGATCGCACGACGCTGCACCAGGCAAGCGCCAGCGCGTCGGTCGCCCCGGGCGATGTGCTGCCCGTCGGAGTGACGGTGAGCGGCGGCTATGAGCGCGAGGACGCGCGCCAGCTCGACCAGCGCTACGAGGGCTATTACGGCCGCGCCGACGTCACCTTGCCGGTGAGTTCGACGCTCGCGCTGCTCGCCGGCGTCGGTTATGAGAATATCGAAATCAGCCAGCGCGACGTTCTCGTCGACGCCACCGGCACTCCGATCCTCGACGCCAATGGCCGTTTCCAGGCCGATCCCAATTCGCCGCGCTTGCTCGGCTACAACACCGACGGCTTCATCTATGACGGCGGCATCCTATGGCGGCCCAATCCGCGGCTCGAAGCTACCGCGCGCGTCGGTCATCGCTACGACACGACGATCTACAACGGCTCGCTGAGCTATCAAGTCAACGACACCAGTGGAGTCCAGCTGGCAGTCTACAACACGATCGACAGCTTCGGACGCGGTACGACCAACACGCTTGCCGGATTACCGACCGATTTCACCGCCGGACGCAACAGCTTCGGCCAGTTCGACGGCTGCGCCTTCGGCGGGGCGAGCAACCCAGGAGCCTGTTTCTCCGATGGATTTCAGTCGCTTAACGGAGCGAATTTCCGCAGCCGTGGCGCGAGCCTCGTCTGGGCCGGAGACCGCGGCCCGTGGAATTATGGCGTCGGCGCCGGCTATCAGAACCGCCAGTATCTGGTTCCGGCAAGCTCGGCCAATTTCTCGCTCGATCGCGTGACCGATGAGAGCGTCACCGTGCAGGCCAATCTCGGCCGCGAACTGACGCCCAATTCGAGCATCGGCGGCAGCCTTTACGCCAATTGGTACGATAGCGGCGTGCCCGGTTCGTCCGACGTGTTCGGCGCGGGCGGATCGGCGACCTATAGCGTCAGCGTCTGGCGGGGCCTGAGCGCACAGGCATCCGCCGGGCTGTTCGCCAGCGACATCGACGGCCAGCAAACCGACTGGCTCGCTTCGCTGCTGCTCGGCATGCGTTACGGATTTTAGTGAAGTGCGCCCGACCGGCGCCGGGAGACAAGACGATATGTACAGCGAACATTACGGCCTGACCGGCAATCCGTTTCAGCTTACGCCCGATCCGCGTTTCTATTTCGAAAGCGAAACGCATCGCAAGGCGATGGCCTATCTCGGCTATGGGCTGGCGCAGGGCGAGGGCTTTATCGTCATCACCGGCGATGTCGGCGCGGGCAAGACGACGCTGGTCGGCCATTTGATGGCGACCGTTGACACCGCGCGGCTGACCGCGGCTGAAATCGTTTCGACCCAGGTCGAAGGCGACGATATGCTGCGGCTCGTCGCCCAGCGGCTGGGGCTCCAGACCGATGGTGTCGAAAAGGCGCAACTGCTCGACCGCATCGAGCGCTTTCTCCATGCCCAGGCACAGGAGGGCAAGCGGACGCTGCTGATCGTCGACGAGGCGCAGAACCTTCATATTTCCGCGCTCGAAGAGCTGCGAATGCTTTCCAATTTCCAGGCCGGAGGGCGCGCGCTGCTGCAGATTTTCCTCCTCGGCCAGCCCGAATTCCGCGAGCGCGTGAAAGCGGCTCCAGAACTCGAACAATTGCGCCAGCGCGTTATCGCAACGCATCATCTCGAACCGATGCAGGCGAATGAAATCGCGCCCTATATTGCCCACCGGCTGACCGTTGCCGGCTGGCGGGGAACGCCGCAATTCACCGTCGATGCCTGCGCCGCGCTCTATCGCGCGACCGACGGCGTTCCGCGCCGTCTCAACACATTGCTGGCGCGCGTTATGCTGTTCGGCGCGGTCGAAGATCTGACGGCGATCGACGCACCGGCCATCGCCTCGGTGATCGAAGATCTGGCCGGTGAAGCGCGACCTGACGAGCAGGGCGGTTCAGCGCGGCTCAAACCGGGCAACGATATCGACGGGCCTGCGGCTAGCGAGCCCGTGCGGGAAATCGAACCGGTCGAGGCCGAAGACGAAATCGTGGCTGCGGTCAAAGAGCATGCGATCGAAAATACTCCCGCCGGTTTCGCAGGCGATGACAGCAGGGCTGCGAGCAAGGAGCCTGTGGATGCACCGTCCGAAAATGGTAACGATGAAACTCCCACCCACCGCGACAGGCGTCTCGCGGCGATCGAGGCGCGGCTCGACGAGCAGGGTGCCGCCTTGCGCCGTGTCTTGACCTTGCTCGTCCATTGGGTCGAGGAAGATGCCGATCGGGCGGATACCGGCGTCATTCGGGATTCTGCCGCCTGAGCGGCAAAAAGGGAGGCATATCGGGCGATGCTCAATGCGCTCTCTGTTGACGTCGAAGACTGGTTTCAGGTCGGTGCGTTCGAAACGGTCATCGCGCGCGGCGACTGGAACGGGCTCGCTCATCGCGTCGAAGCCAATACCGACGCGGTACTCGCGCTGTTCGGGCGGGCAGACGTCAAGGCAACCTTTTTTACGCTCGGCTGGGTGGCGCAGCGTTATCCGGCGCTTATCCGGCGGATCGTCGACGCCGGTCATGAAATCGCCAGCCACGGTTGGGATCATCAACGCGTTTTCACCTTCGAACCCGAAGACTTCCGCGCCGATCTCCAGCGCGCGCGCACGGTCATCGAGGATGCCGCGGGCGAGCGAGTGACCGGCTATCGCGCACCAAGTTTCTCGATCGACGCGCGGACGCCATGGGCGCACCGGATCCTTGCCGAAGAGGGTTATAGCTATTCGTCGAGCGTCGCACCGATTGTTCACGATCATTATGGCTGGCCCGATGCGCCGCGCTTCGCCTTCGCTCCGCTGAGCGACAGCGACTTCATCGAATTGCCGGTGACGACCGCGAAGCTCGGCAAGCGGACGGTCGCGGCGGGCGGCGGCGGGTTTTTCCGCCTGCTGCCGTATCGGTTTTCGCATTGGGCGATCAATCAGGTAAATGACGACGACGACCGTCCGGCAATCTTCTATTTCCATCCCTGGGAGATCGATCCCGATCAACCGCGCGTCGAAAACGCGCCGCTCAGATCGCGCATCCGGCATTATAGCCGACTCTCGGCGATGGAGGGCAAGCTCGAGAGGCTGATCGGCGATTTTGCCTGGGGACGCGTCGATCATGTCGCCGCCATGCAAAAGGCGATTGTCCAATGAACGCTAGGTCCGATTTGCAAGCTTTGGCCATACGAACCGCCGATCTCGACGATAGCGGCGAAACCGCCCGGATCGAGGCCTTTGTGCGCGCGGCGCCGGGAGGCTCGCCATTTCATATGCCTCGCTGGATCAAGGCGATCGAGCGCGGATGCGGCCAACGCGCGCATATGCTCGTTGCCGAACGCGGCGGCGCGCTGACCGGAATATTGCCGCTCAGCGAAGTTCATTCGCCGCTCTTCGGCCGCGCCATGGTGTCGAGCGGCTTTGCCGTGGGCGGTGGTATTCTCGCGGCTAGCGATGTCGCAGCCGAAGCGCTCGCCGATGCCGGATGGAACCTCGCCCAACGTGCAAGCTGCCCCGAACTCGAACTGCGCGGCGGTCCGGTCCCGCAAGGCTGGACGCGCCGCGAGCCGCTCTACGCCAATTTCTCGCGCACGCTTGAAGCCGATTATGATGGCCAGCTCGCTTCGATCAAGCGCCGCCAGCGCGCCGAGGTCCGCAAGAGCCTCGACAACGGCCTTGTAGCCCGCGTCGGCCGGGGCGAAACCGATCGCGCGGCGCATTACCGGGTTTACGCCACCAGCGTCCGCAATCTCGGCACGCCGGTTTTTCCGCGCAGTCTGTTCGACGCGGTTCTCGACAGCTTCGGCGACGATGCCGACATCATGACGGTCAGCCATGACGGCGAAGCGGTCGCCTCTGTGCTGACCCTCTACTTCAACGGTCATGCGATGCTTTATTGGGGCGGCGGCACTTATGCGGCGCGCGGTTTGCGCGCCAACGAGTTTATCCATTTTTCGATGATGAACCACGCCCGCGAACGCGGCTGCACGGTTTTCGATTTCGGGCGTTCGAAGATCGGCACCGGACCCTATCATTACAAGAAAAATTGGGGTTTCGAGCCGGTACCGATCATCTATGCGGGGCGCACCGCATCGGGCGTCGAGCCGCGCGAGATCAATCCGTTGAGCCCGAAATACCGGCTTCAGGTTGCGTTGTGGCGGCGGCTTCCGCTTGCTTTTACCGACCGCGTCGGCCCGTATATCGCGCGCGGACTGGGCTGATGGGCGATATTCTTTTCCTAGCGCACCGCGTGCCCTATCCGCCCGATCGCGGTGACAAGATCCGCTCGTTCAATATCCTCAATCGGCTGCGCGAGCTCGCCACGGTGCATGTCGCGACATTCGCCGACGATGGTGCCGATCTGGCGCATGGCGAGGCGCTCGCGCCGATGCTCGGCTCGCTGGCGATTGAAGAACGGACGATATCGAAACCCGCCGGCGCGGCAAAAGCCTTCATTACCGGCAAACCGATTTCGCTGCCGCTGTTCGACAGCGCGCGCCTGCGGGCCTTCGTCGCCAAAACGCTCGCCGAGAAACCGATCGATACGGTCTTCGTCTTTTCGGGACAGATGGCGCAGTTCGTTCGCGGGCTGCCGCCGCATATCCGCTTCATCATGGATTTCGGCGATATCGATTCGGCCAAATTCGCGGCTTATGCCAAATCGACACCGGGGCCGATGGGTCTCGTCCATGCCCGCGAAGCGAGGAAACTCGGCGCATTCGAGCGGAAAATAGCCCGTCGCGCCGATCACAGCACATTCGTGAGCGAGGCCGAAGCAGCGCTGTTTCGCGAGGCGACGGGTCTCGGTCCGGACCGGGTACTCGCGCTCGAGAACGGCATCGATTGCCGCTTTTTCGATCCTCAGGCCGCTGTTGAAGCGCCCGGAAACCTGTCCGACGGTCCGATCATTGCCTTTACCGGCCAGATGGATTATCGCCCCAATGCCGAAGCGGTACAGAGCTTCGTGCGTGAGGTGTTCCCATCCGTTCGCGCCGCGAGACCCGATGCGCAATTTGCCATTGTCGGGCGCAACCCCACCGCCGAGGTCAGGAAACTGGCGCGCCACCATGGCGTCATCGTCACCGGCGGCGTAGCCGATATTCGTAGCTGGCTCGCCGCCGCCGATGTCGTGGCTGCGCCGCTGAGGATGGCGCGCGGTATCCAGAACAAGGTGCTCGAGGCCATGGCGATGGAGCGCCCGGTCGTTGCTTCGCCCGCGGCGTTCGAAGGGATAGACGCCGAGCCCGGTCGGGACCTTCTCGTCTGCTCCGATCCGGCGGGCGAGGCGCGGGCGATACTCGAATTGCTTACCGATCCGGCGCGCGGCAAGGCGCTTGGAGCGGCGGCACGCGAGCGGATGCTCGCACGCTATAGTTGGGCGAGCACGCTTGCACCGTTGGCGGCGTTGACCGGGCGCGAAGACGTCAACCCGGCTATCGAAGCCGCCGCATGACCGCCTATCAATCCATCGCTCCAGCCCTCACGGGCGCGCCGGCGGCAGCGTGGTGCCGACCGGTCGCCCGGCTTGCGGCGCTCGCCCTCGCTATTCTCGTCCTGTTCGCCGGCGACGCCGCCGATATGGCGACCATCTGGTGGACAAGCTCGACCTATAGCCACATGCTGTTCGTCCCGGCGATTATCGCATGGCTGGTCTGGCAGCGCCGTGTCGAACTCGCCCAACTGACCCCCATTGCATCGCCTTGGGGGCTGGCTATCGTGGCGCTTGGATCGCTCGCTTCGTTGCTCGGCGAGGCCGCCGGCGTGGGACTTGCACGCCATCTCGGGCTCGTTCTCATGCTGCAAGGCGCGGTGATCGCGACGCTCGGGCCGACGGTCGCGCGCGGGCTGATCTTTCCTCTATTCTATGGGTTTTTCCTCGTGCCGTTCGGCGAAGAGTTCGTCCCGGCATTGCAGATGGTAACCGCGCGGCTTTCGATGCTGCTGCTCGGTCTGGCCGGCGTTCCGGCGCATATCGAGGGCGTATTCATCACCACGCCATCGGGCTATTTCGAGGTCGCCGAAGCCTGCTCGGGCGTCAAGTTTCTCGTCGCCATGGTCGCGCTCGGCGCACTCGCCGCCAATCTGTTCTTCAAGAGTTGGTCGCGGCGCATCGCCTTCATGGTGGCCTGCGTCGCCGTGCCGATCGTCGCCAACGGTATCCGCGCCTTCGGAACGATCTATATCGCCGACACCAGCGGCATCGCCTTTGCCGCGAGCTTCGATCATGTTTTCTATGGCTGGATATTCTTCGCCATCGTCATCGCGCTCGTTCTGGGACTCGGTTGGCGCTTTTTCGACCGGCCTTTGGACGCCCCGGCCTTCGATCCGGCAAAACTGAATGGGCACGGCCCGAAGGTCTCCGCCAAGCCGCGGTTCGCCATCATCGGCGGCGCGGCGCTCGCCCTCGCGCTTCTCCCGTTGATCTGGACAATGACGATCACCGGCAATGGCCGGGCTCCGATACCGGCATTCGGCGCGCCAGCGGTGAGTGGATGGGCGACGAGCGACGCGCCGATGGCCTATGAGTGGCGCGCAAATTATGCCGGCGCCGACCGCCTCGTCGCCGGCCGCTATCGCAGTGCCGAGGGCCAGGTCGTCGATCTCGCCATCGCCTATTACAGCTATCAGGACGAGGGCCGCGAGCTCGTCGGCTTCGGCCAGGGCGGGCTGCCGACCGACAGCGAATGGTCGTGGGTAGAAGACCGCGCGCCGCCGGCTCGGGGCCGCGCCTACCGGATTGCCGCGCCCGGACCGGTCGTCCGCGAAGTCGCCCAATTCAACTCCATCGGCGGGCTCCTGACCGGCAGTAACAGCCGCGCCAAGCTCGAAACGCTGCGCCTGCGACTGCTCGGCGGGAACCAGCGCGCGATCGGCATCACGATATCGGCCGAAGGCAGCGAGGCGCGCGCGGCGATCGACGCCTTCCTCGCCGACGCCGGCGGCGCGCAGGCGCTGGTTGACCGCGTCGCCGCTATCGCCGACTGAGCCGCCATCATGTGCGGCATTGCAGGCATCTTCCATCTCGAAACCGCCAAGCCCGTCGATCCGGCGCGGGTGCGCGCGATGGCCGACGCGCTCGCGCACCGCGGACCCGACGGCTCGGGCGTGTGGACGGCGCAGGGTGTCGGTTTCGGCCATCGGCGGCTGTCGATCATCGATCTTGCCGGCGGCGATCAGCCGATGGCTACGGCAGACGATCGTCTGGTCACGGTGTTCAACGGCGAGATCTACAATTACCGCGAGCTGCGCGCCGAGCTCGAAGGCCATGGCCATGCCTTTCGCACCGCGAGCGACACCGAGGTCATCCTCCATGGCTGGCGGCAATGGGGACCGGCGTGCGTCGAGCATTTCCACGGCATGTTCGCCTTCGCGCTCCACGACGACGACGCCAAGACGCTGTTCGTCGCGCGCGACCGGCTCGGCGTCAAACCGCTCTATTATGCGCAGATTTCCGACGGCAGCCTGATCTTCGCGTCCGAACTCAAGGGCCTGCTCGTCCACCCGCTGCTGCGCCGACGCCCGAGCGAAGGTGCGGTCGAGGATTATCTGGCGCTCGGTTATGTCCCCGACGACGCCTGCTTCGTCGCCGGGGTTCAAAAACTCGCCGCGGGCCATTATCTGATGACGCGGCGCGGACTGCCGCTCGCGCAGCCGCGCCGATGGTGGGATGTCGCGTTCGAGCCGAAACGACGTTCGCGAGCCGCCGCCGAGGAGGAACTCGCGGCGCTGATGGGGCAGGCGGTGCGTAGCCGGATGACCGCCGATGTACCGCTCGGCGCGTTCCTTTCGGGCGGCGTCGACAGTTCGTCGGTCGTCGCGCTGATGGCCGAAGCGAGCCGCAGCGCGGTCGAGACCTGCTCGATCGGCTTCGACGAGACCGATCACGATGAAACGCGCTTTGCCGACGAGGTCGCGCAGCGCTTCGCCACCAACCATCGCAAGCGCATCGTCGAGGCCGGCGATTTCGGGCTGATCGATACGCTCGTCGAGGCGTTTGACGAACCCTTTGCCGACGCCAGCGCGCTGCCGACCTACCGGGTGTGCGAACTGGCGCGCGAAAAGGTCACCGTCGCGCTCTCGGGCGACGGCGCCGACGAAGCCTTCGCGGGCTATCGCCGCCATGTCTTCCACGCGGGCGAGGAGCGCGCGCGGCGGTTGCTGCCGCTCGGTCTGCGCAAGCCGCTGTTCGGGACGCTCGGCGATTTTTATCCCAAGCTCGATCGCGCGCCGCGATTCCTGCGCGCCAAGGCGACGTTGCAAGGCCTCGCGCGGCCCGGCGGCGAGGCCTATGCGGCGTCGGTCGGGGTGACACACGAAGCGTTGCGGCACACGCTCTACAGCGACGGCTTCAGAAGCGCGTTGCAGGGGCATCGCGCCGAGGATCGCTATGTCCGAGCTATCGCGAATGCGCCCGCGCAAGACGGCCTTGCCGCCGCGCAATATGCCGATCTCAAGATCTGGCTGCCCGGCGATATCCTCACCAAGGTCGATCGGACGAGCATGGCGGTCAGCCTCGAAGCGCGCGAGCCGCTGCTCGATCACCGGCTCGTCGAATTCGCCGCGAGCTTGCCGGCGAACCAGCGCGTCCGCCGAGGCGAGGGCAAGTGGCTGCTCAAAAAAGCGATGCGCCGCTATCTTCCCGACGACATTCTCTACCGCAGGAAAATGGGCTTCGTAACGCCGATCAGCGCCTGGTTTCGCGGGCCGCTGGCCCGAGAGGCCGACAGCATTGCGGCGAGCCCGACGCTCGCCGAAACGGGCTGGTTCGACCATTCGGCGATTGCGCGCGTGGTAGCCGAGCACAGATCGGGAAAGGTCGAACATGGCCGATTGCTCTGGCAGTTGCTGATGCTCGACCGGTCGCTCAAGCGGGTGTTCGGGTAGCGGAGCGATAAATCCGGAATAGCGGGCCGGGCAAAGAACAGGGCTTCGCAAGGTTCAGCCCCAACGGTTAGCTTATCGATAGACAGCTTCGATGAAATACAGCCCGTCGGGCGGGGCGTTGAGGCCTAGCCGGGCGCGGTCGGCGGCCTTGAGCGCCGCCCGCATATCCTCGGCGCTCCATTTCCCCTGTCCGACCAGCGCCAGGCAGCCCACGATCGAGCGCACCTGATGGTGGAGGAACGACCGCGCCTCGGCCGCGATCGTCACGACCTCGCCGTCGCGCCCGACGTGGAGCCGGTCGAGTGTCTTGACCGGGCTAGCCGACTGGCAGTGGGCCGAGCGGAAGGTTGTGAAGTCGTGCTTGCCGACGAGGTGCTGCGCGGCCTCGTGCATCGCGCATTCGTCGAGCGGTTGCGGGATGCGCCAGGCGCGCCCGGCTTCGAGCGCGAGCCGCGCGCGGCGGTTGACGATGCGGTAGAGGTAGCGGCGGCCGATACAGTCGAAGCGCGCATGCCAGCCGTCGGCGACCTTTTCGCAGCCCAGGATCGCCACCGGATGCGGGCGCAATTTGGCGTTGATCGCCTCGCCGAGCCGGAAGGGCGCGATCGGCCCGGCGATATCGACATGCGCCGTCATCGCCAGCGCATGGACCCCTGAATCGGTGCGCCCCGCGCCATAGACGAGCGTCTCTTCGCCGGTGATCGCGGTGACAGCCTCCTCGATCGCCTGCTGGACGCTCGGGCCGTGCGGTTGCCGCTGCCAGCCGATGAACGGGCGGCCGTCATATTCGATCGTCAGCCGGAAGCGCGTCATCCGAGCGTCGTTCCGGCGGGAATAGCGAAGCCGCGCAGCAATTCGGCGGCCGCCATCGGCGCCTTGCCCGCTCGCTGGACGAGCGTCGGGCGGATCGCGCCGCTCGCGCAGGCGATCGTCAGGCGGTCGTCGACAACCGTTCCCGCCGCGCCCTCGGCCTCGACGATGTCGGCCGCAAGGATTTTGAAACGGTCGTGCGCAAACTCGAAAAATGCCCCGGGCGCCGGGTTGAACGCCCGTATCGCACGCTCGACCGCTTCGGCGGCCCCTCCGAAGTCGAGATGCGCCTCGGCCTTATCGATCTTGGCGGCATGGGTCGCCGCGCTTTCGTCCTGCGCGATCGGCGGATAGTTCGCGAGATCGGCGACAACCTCGCACGCCAGCGCGCCGCCCATCTGCGCAAGCTCATCGGTCAAGTCGCGCGCCGTCTTGCCGGCGGTTGCGGTCGCCGCCCTTGCCAGCATCGGTCCGGTATCGAGGCCGCGCTCGATCTGCATGATCGTCACGCCGGTCTGGGCATCGCCCGCAAGAATGGCGCGCTGGACAGGCGCCGCGCCGCGCCAGCGCGGCAGCAGCGAGGCATGGATGTTGATGCAGCCGTGACGCGGCGCATCGAGGATCGCCGCCCCGAGGATCAGCCCATAGGCCGCGACCACGGCGATATCGGCGTCGAGCGCCGCGAACGCGGCCTTTTCCTCCTCGGATGTGAGGCTCGCCGGCGTCCGGGTTTCGAGGCCCAGTTCGGCGGCGCATATGGCTATAGGCGAGGGGCGGGGTTTCTTGCCGCGTCCCGCCGGACGTGACGGCCGGCTATAGACCGCGACGATATCGTGCCCGGCGGCGGCAAGCGCATCGAGCGCCGGCACCGCGAAATCGGGCGTTCCCATGAAGACTATTCGCATGGCTGCACATCAAGCCGCTGCTCATCGCGCGCGCAACCCCAAAACCAACCCGTTCAGGCTCGGGATGAACGGATTTTTTGGGTGGGGACTGGTCCAACGATGGCCGATGGCGTTATTGACCCGCCATGGCTTCTCCCGAAATCGACGCGCTGACTCAGGCGCTGGCGCGGCTCCCCGGCCTCGGCCCGCGTTCGGCGCGGCGCGCGGTGCTCGATCTGCTCAAGAAGCGCGAATCGGCGATGGGGCCGCTGCTCCGCGCGCTCGAGGCGGTTATCGAGAAACTCGCGACCTGCGGCATCTGCGGCAATGTCGATACCAACGATCCGTGCGGCGTCTGCACCGACGCCAAGCGCGACCAGCGCTCGCTCTGCGTCGTCGAGGAGGTCGCCGATCTCTGGGCGCTCGATCGCTCGCGGCTGTTTCCGGGCAAATTCCACGTCCTCGGCGGGCGGCTGTCGGCGCTCGACGGCGTCCGCCCCGAAGATCTCTCGATCGACAAACTGATCGCGCGCGTCGCCGGCGGCGGCGTCGACGAGGTCGTGCTGGCGATGAACGCGAC
>CAYQVL010000015.1:0-12337 GCA_964420825.1 uncultured Sphingomonadaceae bacterium | reverse complement strand
CGCTGGACCACGCGCTGAAAGCCGCTGGTCGGCGAGGGATCGGCGCTGCCATCGATGCGCAAGGCTTCGAGCTCATTGTCGAGATAGACCGAAACCGCGCCCTGCAATTCGCCGATATCGACGCCGCAGCTGTTCATCACCTGGCTGGCATGATCGTCGCTGGTCAGCGCGAGCAGCAGATGTTCGAGCGTGGCGTATTCGTGTCTGCGGTTGGCGGCTTCGGCGAGCGCATTGTGGAGCGTCTGCTCGAGTTCGCGGGCGAAAGAGGGCATTGGTTAACTCCTTGCCTGCCTCGATAACCTCCGAGGCGGGTTATATCCTATATGGGAATGGTTAACGGGAAAGTTAACGAAACCGATAGAATTTGATACAGTTTGCGCAAATCGGGCGGATTTCACTGGTTGAAGCCGCCCGAAATTCATCGCTTGAACAATTCGTCGGCGACCTTGCGATGGGTGATCGCGCCATCGAGTTTCTGCCTGACCCGCGCGATTTCTCCTTCGAGCGCGGTTATGCGCTCTTCGAGTTCGTCCACCGAGAGCGGGTCCAAATCCTGTTTGCACAGCAACGTCAGCGGATCACCGGGGCTCGCGGGCAGAAGTTCGTCGAGGTCCATGGCTATAAAGTTGACCCTCGACCCGGCGCTGTCAATAAGGCGACGCTAGATTAGGGCGTTGCAACAGGGGGCATCATGATCGCGTTACCGGACAGGATGAAGGCGATCGACTACGAAAATCCGGGCGGGCCGGAGGTGCTCGAAGCCGTCGAACGGCCGGTCCCCGAACCGGCTGCGGGCGAGGTGCTCGTCAAGGTCGCCGCGGCCGGCGTCAACCGGCCCGATATCATCCAGCGCAAGGGATTTTATCCGCCGCCGCCCGGCGCTCCGCATATTCCAGGGCTCGAAATTGCCGGCGAGATCGTCGCGCTCGGCGAGGGCGTCGACGATGCGGTGATGGGGCAGGCGGTCTGCGCGCTTGTCGCCGGCGGCGGCTATGCCGAATATTGCGCCGCGCCCGCCGTCCAGTGCCTGCCCGTGCCGCAGAGCCTGTCTCTCGCCGAGGCCGCGGCGCTTCCCGAAACGCTGTTCACCGTCTGGCACAATCTCTTCGAGCGCGGCTATGCGCGCGAAGGCGAAAGCGTGCTCGTCCATGGCGGGACGAGCGGTATCGGCTCGATGGCGATCATGCTCGGCAAACTCTTCGACCTGACCGTCATCGTGACCTGCGGCAGCGACGAAAAATGCGCCGCGGCGCGCGAAATAGGCGCGGCGCACGCGATCAACTACAAAAGCCGGGATTTCGTCGAAGAGGTGAAAGCGCTGACCGGCGGCGAGGGCGTCGAAATCGTTATTGATATGGTCGCGGGCGACTATGTCGCGCGCAACCTGCAATGCCTCAGGGAAGACGGCCGCCATGTCACCATCGCCGTGCAGGGCGGGATCGAGGCGACGGTCAACATGGCGCAGGTCATGAGCCACCGGCTGACACTGACCGGCTCGACGCTGCGTGCGCGTCCGGTCGAGTTCAAGGGTCTGCTCGCCGACGAGATCGCCGCGCACGCCTGGCCGTTCGTCGAACAGGGCAAGCTCAGGCCGGTGATGGATCAAAGCTTCCCGCTCGCGCAGGCCGCCGCCGCCCACGCCAGGATGGAAGCGGGCGCGCACATCGGCAAGATCGTCCTGATGCTGTGAGCGCGCGGGTTATCGCGTGCTAGCGATAGACGTCGTTGTCTTCGGCGCGCCAGCCTGCCGACGCAGCGATTTGCGCGACGGCGCGGGCATAGGGCATCGCCGCGAGGTCGAGGACGTTGCTCGCCGTCCGCGTGGCGAAAGAGGCGATGCGCCTCGCGGGCGGATTCGCAATATCGGCGTCGCGATCGGTGGCTTCGCCGGTATAGACGTTGCGACCCGCCCAGATTTGTTCGCCGGGGTGATTGCCGCGGTTGACCGAGGCGGCGCGCAGCGCCGGATCGCGCGATGCCGTTTCGAACAGATTCTGCTCGATCAGACTCCGGCTGTCGTCGGTCGGATCGACGGCGCCATAGCCCCAGTTGCGGTAGAAATTGTTGTAGACATGGACGGTGGCCGAATTGAAGCGCGGCTGCCGCGAATAGACGGTGTCGAAAACGTTCTTCGCGACTGTAAGCCGGATCTGATCGGCGAGTGCGCGTGGCGGGTGGTTTCGAAGCATCTGCCCCACGTTGCCGACCAATATCGCCTTGCGGACGTTGCGGAACGCATTGCCGGTGATCGAGAGACGCGCGACCAGCGCAGGCGACGGCTGGGTCACCCCGATGCATTCGTCGCCGCATCCGGTGAAATCCGAATGATTGATCCATATCCTGTCGAAGCTGTTCGCGGGCTGAAGCCGCTCGGGCCGCTGAACCCCGTTTTCGACCTCGTAGCGATTGGCGATGCCGATCTGATCGCCGAAACATTCGACATCGGCGACCGGACGCTCGGGTGCGCCGCGCTGTAGCTGGCGAAAGGTCAAATGGGTAAGGATGATGTTCTGCGCATTCAGGACGGTGACGATACCACCGCCATTGTCGAGCGGACGGCCATCGCGATCGCGGCGAACTTCGCAGCTCGCGCCGTCGTTGACGGGCCGATAATCGGCCCAATCATATGAGCGTGCGAGGACAACCCGGCGTCCGCGTCCGCCGCTGCCGCCGGCGCGGCCATCGATGGTGATATCGCCCTCCCTGAGCCGAAGCTCCCGCGAGAGCGCGATCACCGCAGTGAGGTCGCCGTTGCGCGCCTCGGAGAACAGCGCGGGGTCGAAGACGACCCAGCGCGGCCCGCGAAGTTGCTCGACGCCGTAGCGCAGCGAGCCGATGATCGGTGTCTCGCACGCAAGCGGGTCATAGTCCGCGCGCGTCGTTACGACATAGACTTGCCCACCGAGACCGCCGGTTGTGGCGCTGCCAAAACCCTCGATCTGCTCGAAAAGACTGGAAGAACGTACGGTCTGCGCGGTCGCGGGGCCGCCGCACGCGCCCAGTAGCATGCCGACAATCGCCAAAAAGACCATTCGTAAACGCATAATTTTTCTCAGCGCTAAAGGCCGGTCCCCCTGCCGGGGGGCGACCATCGGTGCACGTCGACCGTCCAGTCGGAGCCAGCCCGCATGACATCCAGCGCCGGAATGGCCGAGCGCGCTTTGGCTGCGGACAGCCGCAGCCGGTGTCCCTCACCAACGGATTAGCGAGCGGTCTATGTCTGCTCGCTTAACGTGAGACCGAGACTTTTGCGGAGGTGAGCGAGTTTTTCGGACTGCGGCTCAGTCTGGCCGTGAACGCCCTTGATCGCCGCCAGCGCTTCGCCGGGCCTGTCCAGGTCGATCAACGCCATCGCGCATTCGATCGCAACCAGAGCGTTGCCGACGCCATATTCGCTTCTCGCGACGACCAGGCGTTCGGCGGCAAGCTCGAAGGCCCCGAGACGACGCAAGGCCCGGCCGACATGAAACAGGATCGAGCCCGAGCCGCCGTGCGTGAAGAGCAGCCAATGTTTTTCCACTGCTAGAACGGCGTCGACATCTCGCATGCCCGCAGCAGCTTCGAGCCAGACATGCCAGTGTTGCGGCCCCTTTACCCTGCGCTCGCAGAGCGGCCGAATTGCTGCGATGGCTTCTTCGTAATTTCCCCGTGCGAGTTCGAGCTGGCCGAGAAGCAGTTGCGCGGCGTTCGATGGATCGTTGCGGATAAGGTCGATGCCGCCGTCGAGATCACCGTTTTCGCCCAAAAAGCGGGCGTGTTCGATAGCGAATGCCGGCGATTGCGCAGACCATTGACCATGCGTTTCGAAGAACTCGCCATCGCCGATCTGACGCGCGGCGCGAGCGCTTTCGACAAGCATCAGCGCTTCGGCGGGTTCGTATTGAAGCGTGTCGGCTTCGTCCATCTTCTCGGCGTCGCGCGCCGAACTGCCGGTATAGGCATTGACCATACGTTCGACGTTAAATTCGATCATCGATTTGTTGACGTGGACGAGATCGTCCATCCATGCCAGCCGGCGGTCGCTGATCGTAATCGTCTCGTAGCTCGGGAAATAGGATACACGCTTGTAGGTCACGACTGCCTGTTCGGCGGCTGTGCGGAGCACCGACTTCGAATAACAGTTGGCGGTGATGACATCGACGGGGCGATGGGTTGTCATCATCGGCACCGGCGACACGGTCAGGATCACCTGCAAATCCTTCGGGCCATGCTTGAAGGCAATGTCGAGCGCGCCGGACAGATATTTGTAGCATTCGTGGAAGTTGAGGACGTGCAGCGAAAAACGTTCGGGCGACTGTTTGAGCGTCGATGGCATCGGCGCGGTGTTGAGATAGCTCTGGCTGAGCTCGTCCCACCATAGCTCGACTAGTCCGAGCGTCATGATCAGCACCCGGCAATCGGCGAGCGCGCGCGTCGCCTTGGCGACGCCCCGGCGCCGCGCGCGCACCAGCTCGATCGGGGCCGGCTTGATACTGTTGACCATATGGACGTCGATATATTTGTCTTTGCCGACCTCGACAAAGGACGCGTCCTCGTCGAATTCGGCCTCACCGAACGCCCAGGCCAGTTCGTTGTAGATAGACGGCGTGCCGAAATTGTTGACGATTTCGACATCCAATCCTTCGAATTCGGGTGTTTTGAAGAGTTTCCGCATCGGAATCTGGAAACCGTGGTTGAGCAATACGCCCTCGACATGGCGCGCAAAACACGATCCGATCGTGAAGATTTTCTCCTTGGGCTTGAGCAGAAAGGGGACTTCGAAGGCCGGTTTGGCAAGCGGTTCGATGCGATTTTCCGAATTGCGGTTGCCCCAGGACGCGTCCGGGTTTTCCTTGCGGATACGCACGGCTTCGAGGCCGTCGAGACTGACTAATGGCATGGCGCGCTATCTAGTCTTTGTGCGCGATTAGGCAAGTATTTGTCCGCGATCCCGAACGGCGCAGAGCGCAAAGAACCGCGTAGGGAGGTGCTTTCGCGCCGTCCCGATCGGCGGCGCATTTTCGCGCGCCCGCGATGGCCCTTGCTCCTAAAGCCGGTTTGGCGTAGATAACCGCTTGTATCGGCCGTCCCGCAGGGGCGGCCCTTTTCTTTTCGGGAGCACGCCCATGGCCCATCCTCTGATGCCTCATGCGACCGCCAGCTGGCTGGTCGATAACACCGCGCTGACATTCGAGCAGATCGCGGAATTCTGCGGTCTGCACATTCTCGAGGTTCAGGCGATCGCCGACGATGCCGCGGCAACCAAGCTCACGGGACGCGATCCGATCGGCGCGCACGAACTGACGCTCGCCGAAATCCATAAAGCGCAGGCCGACCCCGAATACCGGATGGAAATGCTCGTTGGCCCCGACCAGGTCCGCCGCACTAAAGGGCCGCGCTACACGCCGGTCTCCAAGCGCCAGGACAAGCCCGACGGCATCGCCTGGCTGCTCCGCAACCACCCCGAAATTTCGGACGCGCAGGTCGGCAAGCTGATCGGCACGACGCGCAACACGATCAACGCGATTCGCGATCGCACGCATTGGAACATCGCCGAGATTACGCCCAAGGACCCGGTGACGGTCGGCCTGTGCACGCAGCGCGAACTCGACGCGGTTGTCGCCAAGGCGGCCAAGAAGGCCGGCATCGCAGCGCCCAAGGACGAGACCGTCGAGGAAGATCGCGCGGCGCTGATCCTGGAATTGCGCGAGGAACGCGCGACGGCGGCGGCCGACGCCGCAGCGGCGCTGGCCGCCGAGGAAGCCGCGGAAGCCGCGGAAGCGGCGGGCGAGACCGCCCCGGCACAGGGGGTCCGCAGCTGGGCCGACGTCAAGAATGAGGATAGCGGCAAAGCGAAATTGCCCGCGGGCGCCGAGGAATTGTTCAAAAAGCCCGGCGACTAGCGCTGTTTACATCGCCGGAAGCCTTTTGATTCGGCCATCGGCGATGCTATGACGCGCCGATGGTAGCGATCCCCGATATCTGGCGCGCCGATTTCCGGCATCCCGGCTCGTGGGACCGCAGCTATGCGCCGCTCAGCGTGCCGCAGATGTTCGCCGACAGCGCCAGGATTCACGGCGAGGCCTATCTCGCCGATTTCATGGGCCGCAAGTTCAGCTATGCCGATGTCCGCTCGGCGGTGAACCGCGTTGCCTGCGGGCTCCAGCGGCTGGGCATTGCCAAGGGCGACCGCGTCGGCCTGTTTCTCCCGAACGTCCCGCATTATCTCGCCGCCTATTATGGCGCGATGAAGATGGGCGCGACGGTGGTCAATTTCTCGCCGCTCTACACGATCGACGAACTGGCGCATCAGGTCGAGGATTCGGGGACGCGGCTGCTGTTCACGCTGTCGGCGTCCTCGCTGCTGCCCAATGCGCTTGCGGTGATGGAGAAATCGTCGCTCGAAAAACTCGTCGTCGGCTCGGTCGCCGGGGTTCTGCCGTTCGCCAAATCGCTGATGTTCGGCTTGTTCAGGCGCAAGGAAACGGTGCGTACGCCGCACCGCGAAGATATTATCCCGTTTTCGCAATTGATCGACAACAAGGGTGATTGCGAGCCCGTCGCGATCGACCCGCGCAAGGATATCGCGCTGCTGCAATATACCGGCGGCACGACGGGACGGCCCAAGGGAGCGATGCTGACACACCAGAATATCACCGCCAACGCGCGCCAGACCAACGATCTCGATCCCGACCAGGCGGCCGACGACCGGATCATGGGCGTGCTGCCCTTTTTTCATGTCTTCGCCAACACCACCGTGCTCAATCGGACGGTGGTGCGCGGCGGCGAGATCGTCATGCTGCCGCGCTGGAACGCCGCGCAGACACTCAAGACGCTTGAGCGCACCAAGGCGACCGCCTTTCCCGGCGTGCCGACGATGTACACCGCGCTGATCGACCACGCGCGTACCGCCAAGACCGATTTCAGCTCGCTCAGAATGTGCACCTCGGGAGGCGCGCCGTTGCCGCAGGAAACCAAGGCGAAGTTCGAAGCGGCGACCGGATCGAAGCTCGTCGAGGGCTATGGACTGACCGAATGCGCGGGCGTCGTCTCGGCCAATCCCTATGAGGGCGAGAACAAGCCCGGCTCGATCGGCCAGCCCTGCGCCGCGACGATCGTCAAACTGGTTGACAAGGAAGACCCTTCGCAGCCCGCGCCCGATGGCGAAGCCGGCGAAATCGTCATCGCCGGGCCGCAGGTCATGCAGGGTTACTGGAACCGTCCCGATGCCGACGAGGGCGTCTTCGTCGACGGTTTTCTGCGCACAGGCGATGTCGGGCGGATCGACGAAGACGGCTATATCTTCGTCGTCGACCGCTTGAAGGACATGATCGCGGTGTCGGGGTACAAGGTCTTTCCGAGCCAGATCGAGGCGGTGCTTTATAAGCATGAGGCGGTCAAGGAAGCGCTCGTGATCGGCATTGCCGACGCCTATACCGGCGAGAAGCCCAAGGCCTTCGTGACGCTCGAAAAGGATGCGGAGGCGACCGGAGAGGGCCTCATGCAATGGCTCAATCCGCAGCTCGGCAAGCACGAACGCGTGGCGGCGGTTGTCGTGCGCGATGCGCTGCCCAAGACGATTATCGGCAAGCTGGACCGGAAGGCATTGCGCGAGGAGGAAGCGGGCTGACCGTTGCGAGAACTGGGCGGCTGTCCTCCTTCTCGTCATCCCGATCTTGGCTCAGGATCAATTCGCTCAACGGTCGCCGCCGCGACGCAGTCGGAGTTGTTCATAGATGTTGAATCAAGTTCAGCATGCCGGATTGACTGAGTATCATTCTCGCTGCGCGCAAAAGCACGATCACACCACCAGCATCACGTTTTTCAGGTTCATGAACTCGTGCAATCCGTGCTCGCTCAATTCGCGGCCGTGGCCCGAGCGTTTGACGCCGCCGAAGGGGGCGTAGGGGTCCGAGGCGAGCATCTGGTTGACCGCGGTCATGCCGGCCTCGATGTCGCGGATGAAGCGGTCCCGCTCATCGTCGTCATTGGTCCAGACGCTCGATCCGAGGCCGAACGGGATATCGTTGGCGACGGTTATCGCTTCGTCGATATCCTTGACCTTGAAGACCATGGCGACGGGGCCGAAGAACTCCTGATGGATCACCGGCGCGCCGCGCGGGATATCGACAAGGATCGCGGGCGTCATCCAGGCGCCGGGCTTGTCGGGAACGTCGCCGCCGCAGATTTTTGTCGCACCCGCCTGCACCGCCTTTTCGAGCAGCTCGACGATATCGTCGCGCGCGCCGGCGCTCGACAGCGGCCCCATTTCGGTGTCGTCGTCCATCGGATCGCCGACCTTATAGGCTTTGGTCCGCGCGACGAAAATCTCCATGAAGCGGTCATAGACGTCGGCGTGGACGATCATCCGCTTGGCGGCGATGCACGACTGGCCGGCATTTTGCAGCCGCGCGGCGACCGCGGTTTCCGCGGCCTTTTCGATGTCGGCGCTCGGCATGACGATGAAGGGATCGGAGCCGCCGAGTTCGAGCACGACTTTTTTAAGGTTGTGCCCGGCCGCCTCGGCGACCTTGATGCCCGCGCCCTCGCTGCCGGTGATCGTCACCGCGATGACGCGGTCGTCGGCGATGATCCCGGCGACCTTCGATGCGCTGATGTGCAAATTCTGGAACAGCCCCTCCGGACCCCCCGCCTTGAGCACCATTTCCTCGAGTGCGGCCGCGCATGCCGGGGTCGAGCTCGCATGTTTGAGCAGACCCGCATTGCCCGCCATAATCGTCGGCGCGAGGAAGCGGACGACCTGCCAGAAGGGATAGTTCCACGGCATCACCGCGAGCACCGGCCCTTGCGGCAGCCAGTGACTCACCGAACGGCCGTTGGCGAGCTTGCGCTCGATCGGCTTGAGCATGTCGGGGCCGTTTTCGGCGTAAAAACGGAAGCCTTTAGCGCACTTGGAGATCTCGGCGCGGGCCTGGGCGATCGGCTTACCCATTTCGCCGGTAATGATCGCCGCGAGGCGCTCGGCCTGGTCGTCATATTGGTCGGCGATTCTGCCCAGTAGAGCGGTGCGCGTTCCATAATCCGTGAGCCGCCAGTCGCGATAAGCCTCTTCGGCATTGGCGATTTTCGCCTCGATTTGCTCGTCGCCGAGTTCGGGAAAGGTCTCGCCTTCTTCGCCGGTGGCGGGGTTGACTTGGGTGGGCATCGCTTAAGCTCCTCGCTGGCAACGGTGTCGGCGACCGAATCGGACGAATGTCCGGGGGCGCCGCTGTGTCCTTGACCATAGCTTGCTCGCTCGCCCATAGCGACACCATGGCCGACAATAGCTCCGAAAATATCGCCGATCACTCGTTCGAAAGCGCGCTTGAGCAGCTCGAGGCGATCGTCCGCCAGCTCGAATCGGGCGCGGCGCCGCTCGACGAATCGATCGCGCTTTACGAGCGCGGCGACAAATTGCGCGCGCAATGCGAGGCCCGGCTCAAGGCGGCGCAGGCGCGGATCGAGAAGATCCAGCTCGACGCCGACGGCAAGCCCGCCGGCACCGAGCCGCTCGATCCGGAATAATCGGCTATGGCGGTGATCTCGATAGGTTTGAATTCGGCGCTCGACCGGGTTGCGCGCGATATCGACATCCTCTTCGATAGCTGGCTCAAGGTGCCCGCCGATTCGCGCGCGCGGCTCTACGAAGCGATGCGCCATGCGGCGATCGGTGGCGGCAAGCGCATACGGCCGATGCTCGTCGTCGCAGCGAGCGAACTGTTTAACGTCGATAGCGACAGCGCGATGCGCGTCGGCTTCGCGGTCGAATGCATCCATGTCTATTCGCTGGTCCACGACGACCTGCCGTGCATGGACGACGACGATCTGCGTCGCGGCAGGCCCACAGTCCACAAGGCGTTCGACGAAGCGACGGCGGTGCTCGCCGGCGATTGCCTGCTGGCGCTGGCTTTCGAGATACTTGGCGAAGAGGCGACGCACCGCGATGCGCTGGTTCGCGCCGAACTGATGGCCGCGCTGGCGCGCGCGAGCGGGCCATCGGGAATGGGCGGCGGACAGATGATGGATCTCGCCGCCGAACACCAGCGGTTGACCTTGCCCGCCGTGACACGGCTCCAGCAGCTCAAGACCGGTGCGCTGATCGGCTTCTGCCTGGAAGCGGCGGGGATCATGGGCCGCGTCGCGCCCGAGCACCGGACGCATTTGCGCGGTTACGCGCGCGATCTCGGCCTGGCCTTCCAGATTGCCGACGATTTGCTCGATGTCGAAGGCGATGAGAAGGATACCGGCAAGCGGCTCGGCAAGGACGCGATGGCGGGGAAGGCTACCTTCGTCTCGTTGCTCGGCGTCGAACGCTCGCGCCGGCAGGCGCAGATGCTCGTCGATCAGGCGATCGATCATCTCCGCGACTTTGGCGAGGAAGCCGATATGCTGCGCGATATCGCGCGCTTTGCAATAGAAAGGACGCATTGATGGGACAAAACCGCACCGGCGTCTATCCGGGCACCTTCGATCCGATCACGCTCGGCCATATGGACATTATCCGGCGCGGCGCGAAGCTCGTCGATACGCTGATCGTCGGGGTGACGACCAATCCGAGCAAATCGCCGATGTTCAGCAACGAGGAACGGCTTGAGATGGTCAAGCGCGAAGTGGCGGGCTGCGACGGCGATATCCGCGTCGTCCATTTCAATTCGCTGCTGATGGATTTCGCCGAACGCGAGGGCGCAACCGTCATCATCCGCGGGCTGCGCGCTGTCGCCGATTTCGAATATGAATTTCAGATGGCGGGAATGAACCAGCAGCTCAACGCCGATATCGAAACGCTGTTCCTGATGGCCGATGTCGCGCTACAGCCGATCGCCTCGCGGCTGGTCAAGGAAATCGCGATGTATGGCGGCGATATCGGCAAGTTCGTGACTAGCGCCGTCGAACGCGAGATGGTCGCGCGGGTCAATGAAATCGGGCGAATGGGCGAATAGTCCGCCCGTTCGTTCATCGCGCTTTCAGCCGGACCGTGGTTGGGCTAAGGGACTGCCGGCAATGATGCGGCGCGCGCCTGCCGACCGGCGCTTTCAATTGTGTGAGGATCGTATGCGTTTGAAATTCTTTTTGTGTTTTCTGGTGAGTTTGGCGATGGGCAGCGCCGTCGCCGCGCAAGAGGTCGGCGGCGCGATCGATCCCCAGGCCACAGCGGCGACGCCAGCTGCCGATCCTGAAAATACGCTGCTGCTCGATCTTTCGACCGGCGGGCGCGTCACGATTCGCCTGCGTCCCGATGTCGCCCCTGTTCATGTCGAGCGGATCAAGACGCTGGCGCGTCAGGGCTTCTATAATGGCATCATCTTCCATCGCGTCATCGAGGGCTTCATGGCGCAGACCGGCGATCCGACGGGCACCGGCCAAGGCGGCTCGCAATTGCCCGACATCAACGCCGAATTCAGCGGTCTGCCCCATGTTCGCGGCACCGTTTCGATGGCGCGGACCAACGATCCCAATACCGCCAACAGCCAGTTTTTCATCGTCTTCATGCCGCGGCTCGCGCTCGACAGGAATTATTCGGTGTTCGGCCGGGTGGTGAGCGGGATGGAATATGTCGATGCGATTCCGCGCGGCGAGCCGCCCGCCAATCCGGCGCGTATCCTGCGTGCGTCGGTCGCCGCGGACAATGTCCCGCCGCCGACCGCCGCCGAAATCGCCGCGGCCAACAGCGCCCCGGCTGCGCCCGATCCGGCCGCCGCCATCGATGCGGCGCTCGCCGCCGAAGCCGCGGGCAACGGCGAATAGCTTCTTCCGCTCGCCGGCCCGCGCAAGGCAGGTGCTAGCCACCGACTGGAGCAGCTAGCCATGCGCGTCGACCTGTTCGATTTCGAGCTTCCCGAAGAGCGGATCGCGCTGCGACCGGCGAGGCCGCGCGATAGCGCTCGGATGCTCGTCGTCGACAGCGAAGCGGTGGCCGATAGGCTGGTCAGCGATCTTCCCGGCCTTCTTGCTCCGGGCGACGTGCTGGTGTTCAACGACACGGACCAGGACGACCGCACGCCGTTCAACCTGATCCAGTCCTACGACGACGGGGAAACGTGGAAGGATCTCCGAACGCTCGAGGCCGACTGGGGCGAGTTCTCCTACCCCAGCATCATCCAGGCGTCGGACGGCATGATTCACATCACCTACACGTACCGGCGGTATTCGATTAAGCACGTGACGTTCGACGAAGGCTGGCTGACGCACCTCGAACGGCCCAATTGACCGCCGTCCCGCGTTCAACCGCCCGCAAGAACAGGCGAGGGGACCCGCACTGCCGCAGTGGGGTTCCCTCGCCGTTACCACGTCCCCGGCGTGCGTCTGCGCCAGGGACAGGGAAGCGCTAATTCTCAGCAGGGGAACTGGCCGGGCGCAC
>CAYQVL010000014.1:0-12633 GCA_964420825.1 uncultured Sphingomonadaceae bacterium | reverse complement strand
ATGATGGCTCGATGTGTACGCTTCACTCCAACTCGCCGCGCGAATGCCTCGGCCGTATGGAAAATATGGTGATGATGGGCGACATCAAAATTCCGAAGGAAGCGATCTCGAAGCAGATCGCCGACTCGGTCGATCTCATCGTTCAGGTCAAACGCCTGCGCGATGGCTCGCGCCGCACGACAAACATCACCGAGGTCATCGGTATGGAAGGCGACGTCATCGTCACCCAGGAGCTCTTCAAGTTCGAATATACCGGCGAAGGCGACGATGGAAAAATCGCCGGCGAATATCGTTCGATGGGCTTGCGGCCCTACAGCCTCGAAAAGGCCAAGGCCTATGGCTTCGAACAGCCCTGCCTGGAATCCTGCCTCTAGCACCCGGCGCTAGCCGTGAAACGCGAGGATCGCCATGATCAGCGCGAACACGAGCGCGAGCACCATGACCAGCGGCCAGCTGACGATACCGACACGGTCGAGATCGGTGCGGCGGCCGTTGCGCCAGTCGCGCCAGGCGGCAAATCCCGCCAGCGCGAGGCACGCCAGCACCGCCGCGATGAAATTTTCGGTCATCTCTCAAACCAACCGCTGAACCATGGCCAGGCCGCCGCGCTGCCGGAAAATCGCTACCGGCTGAGTTTGTCGATCTGTTCCTGCAAATTCGCGAGCTGGGCCTTGAGCTGCGAGACTTCGTTGTCGCGCGACCCGCCGCCCGTTTCGGACACAACGGCGTCGCCCTTTGCGCCCGGGCGCAGCACGCTCGTCGCCGCCTCGAACATTTCCATGTTGCGCCGCGCGATCTCGCTGAACGGGCCGCCGCCGAGCGCGCCCTGCATCGCATCCTGGAACTTTGCCTGGTTGCGCTGAAACGCCTCCATCGAGGCTTCGAGATATTGCGGCATCATCGCCGACATAGAATTGCCGTACATGCCGATAAGCTGACGCAGGAAACTCACCGGCAGCATCGTCTGGCCGCTGCCCTCCTGCTCCATGATGATCTGGGTCAGCACCGAGCGAGTGATGTCGTCGCCGCTCTTGGCGTCGATGACCTGAAAGTCGCGCTTATCCTTGATCATCTGCGCGAGGTGATCGAGCGTGATATAGCTCGATGTGTCGGTATTATAAAGCCGCCGGTTGGCGTACTTCTTGATAATGACCGTGTCGGTATCGGACGAGGAACCGGATTTAGCCATGAAAACGTCTCCAAATGATGACACCGGCCTAGCACCGAGCGATACCGCACCGCAACACAAACCCCGTCCGTTGCCGCTCTTCCTCGAATTACTGCGCAGCGAAACCGCGGGCGCGCCAGATAGGATGGAGACCGCGCTTGCCGGGCTCAAGGCCTATCAGGCCGCGCCACGCGCGCCGCGCCCGCCTGCCATGCCGGTCACCGCCGAGGCCGGCCGCGCGCGGCTATTCGATTATGGCGCAGCCGCCGCAAAGAATGCGCCCAAGGCGGTGTTCGTCCCATCGCTGATCAATCCGCCGCACATCCTCGATCTCGCGCAAGACAATTCGCTGCTGCGCTGGCTCGCGGGGCAAGGAGTCCACCCCTATCTCGTTGACTGGGGCGCGCCGCGCCCTGGCGAGGCGGCGCTCACCGTCGCAGGTCACGTCGAAACCATGCTGCTGCCGCTCATCGCATCGCTCGGCGAGCCCGTCCATCTCGTCGGCTATTGTCTCGGCGGGACGATGGCGCTTGCCGCCGCCCAACTCACCCCGGCCCGGTCACTGGCGCTGATCGCCGCGCCCTGGCGCTTCGACGGTTTTCCGCAGGAGGCGCATGACGGGCTTGCCGCCCTATGGGCTCAGGCGGGGCCCGCCGCCCGTCAACTTGGCGCGCTGCCGATGGAGATATTGCAGACCGCCTTCTGGCTTCTCGATCCGGGGCGCACCGTCGCCAAGTTCGAGATGTTCGCCCGGCTCGATTCCGAAAGCCCCAAGGCACGCGGCTTCGTCGCGCTCGAGGATTGGGCGAACGACGGCCCGCCGCTCACGCACGGCGCGGCGCGCGAGCTGATCGAGGACATGTTCGCGGCCAATGGCACCGGCGCGGGCCGCTGGCATGCCGGCGACCGGGCGATCGACCCCGCCGCCCTCGCCTGCCCCGTGCTCGACATCGTCTCGACGAGCGACCGCATCGTACCGCAAGCGAGCGCGTGCGGCGCGGGCAAGCGGCTGACGCTGGCCCAGGGTCATGTCGGCATGGTTGTCGGCGGGCGCGGCCGCGAGGCGCTATGGGTGCCGCTCGCGCAGTGGCTTTCGCAACCGCAGCATGGGTGATAGGACGGGCTGAAATTCCCGTCGCCCCAGCGTTCGTTGGGATGACACCCTAGAACAGGAGCCCCCCATGTCCGATATCGTCATCACTGCCGCCAAACGCACGCCCGTCGGCAGCTTTCTCGGTACCTTCGCCAATACCCCCGCGCACGAACTCGGCCGCGTCGCGATCGAGGCGGCTCTTGCTCAGGCCGGCGTCTCCCCGCAAGACGTTTCCGAGGTCGTTCTCGGCCAGGTGCTGACCGCGGGTCAGGGCCAGAACCCGGCCCGCCAGGCGTCGATGGCAGCGGGCGTGCCCAAGGAAATTTCCGCCTGGGGCGTCAACCAGGTCTGCGGCTCGGGGCTGCGCGCCGTCGCCATTGCCGCGCAGCAGGTCGCGACCGGCGACGCGACGATCGTCGTCGCCGGCGGGCAAGAGAATATGTCGATGTCGCCGCATTGCCGGAATATGCGCGGCGGCACCAAGATGGGTCCGGTCAGCCTCATCGATACGATGATCACCGACGGCCTCACCGACGTCTTCAACGATTATCACATGGGTATCACCGCCGAAAATCTCGCCGAACAATATCAGATTACCCGCGCGCAGCAGGATGAATTCGCCGTGCGCTCGCAGAACAACGCCGAACGCGCCCGCGCCGACGGTCGCTTCAGGGACGAGATCGCACCTGTCACCGTCAGCTCGCGCAAGGGCGACATCATCGTCGAAGACGACGAATATATCCGCGCCGGCGCTACGCTCGACAGTATTTCGGGCATGCGCCCCGCGTTCAAGAAGGACGGTACCGTCACCGCCGCCAACGCCAGCGGCCTCAACGATGCTGCCGCCGCGCTTGTGATCATGTCGGCCGAGGAAGCCGAGTGTCGCGGCTCCTCCGTTCTCGCCCGCATCGCGAGTTGGGCGTCGGCGGGCGTCGATCCGTCGATCATGGGCATCGGCCCGGTCCCGGCCACCCGCCGCGCGCTCGAAAAGGCCGGCTGGACCATCGCCGATCTCGATCTCATCGAGGCCAATGAGGCGTTTGCCAGTCAGGCGCTGTCGGTCGGCAAGGAGCTCGGCTGGGACGCCGATAGGGTCAACGTCAACGGTGGCGCCATCGCCATCGGCCATCCGATCGGCGCAAGCGGCGCGCGCATCCTGACGACCTTGCTCTACGAAATGCAAAAGCGCGACGCCAAAAAGGGCCTAGCCACGCTTTGCATCGGCGGCGGCATGGGCATCGCGATGTGCGTCGAGCGCTAGCCGGAGCGAACCGGCGCCGAAAAATATTCATTTGTCCTGAGCCTGTCGAAGGGCGCCTATCCGCCAGGCGCTCTGCCATAGGTCACGCGTCGATGAGCTCAGCACGAACAGTTGCTTCAAATCGCCCTTTTAGTCAACGAACAGCCATCGACACCGATTGACATTTCCGTATTGCTGTAGTAATACACTGAACCAATAACAGCAATGACTGTGAGGTTCAGGAATGTTTGGAAAAATCGCTCTTGCAGGTGCCGCATCGCTCTTCGCACTGACCGGCTGGACGATGGCCTTCGGCGGCGAACCCGCCGATACAGCCGTCGGCCGGATATACCATTATGTCAGCAGCAACGCCGATGGCTCGCGCGCGCGCCAGGTCTATGTCTACCGCGCCGCCGACAACCGCCTCGAAACCTATACCATGACGCGCCGCTGTGCCGAAGCCGGCTATGCCACAGCCTGGGTCGATTCGGGCAGCGGGCGCGCCGTAGTGACGACGCATGGACGTCTGATGCCCGGCGCGCGCTTCGAAAATTTCGCCGAAACCAACTATGACCGCGGCCCCCGGATGCTGCGCGCCAGCGCAACGATCGGACAGCGCAACGCCGAAGGCTTTGCGACGATCGCCGAGCCTGCCTGGCACTTGTACAATCTCGATCTCGCGACGCTTTCGATACAAACGCGCGGCCTTTCCGACCGCCGCGCCGCCTTTTCCTTCGGCCTGCCGGCGATTGCGGACAATGCCGGCGAGGACGAGCACCTTGTGCGCGATCTCGGCCGCGCCGAGGCCCGCTTCGTCCGCGAGGAAGACTATCTCGGCACCCCAGCCTTGCGCTTCGAAGTCGGCGGCGCGGCGCTCGGCCGACAAGGCGGTCCATTGTGGCTCGACGCCGAGAGCGGCGACGTCCTCGGCGCGCAATGGGGCCTTCCCAACCGCCCCGGCATGGAGAATTTCACGCTCCGGCTGGTCAAGGTCGATGGCGGCGGCGAAGCCGCATGGCGCGCGCTGCTCGCCTCGCATTTCGTAGGCTGCGCGATGGCCTGATTGCTGGCAGGCCACGCCCAAATCGGTGCCGAATCAAGCGACCGGCCGCCCGCCAAAACCCATTTGCCTCTCCCACCCCGCGTCCCTAAGCTGCGCGCATGACAGCCAGAATAGTCCCGGCGCTTGTCGCCGCATTCGCCGGAGCATCCGCCTGCACCATGGCCGAAACCCAGCCCGCCGCTTCCGACACGCCGCCCGCCGCGCAAGCGCCGTCGGGTGAGATCATGGTCTGGAACGACCTGCTCTCGCGCCCGCAGTCCGAGGCAAGCGCGCGCATTGTCTATGGCCGCGGCGATCTCCAATTTTCCGAACTCTGGTTGCCCGAGGGCCCCGGGCCGCATCCCATCGTGCTGATGATCCATGGCGGTTGCTGGCAAACCGATATCGCCGAGCGTGACATCATGAACTGGATCGCCGACGATCTGCGCGGACGCGGCATCGCGGTGTGGAATATCGAATATCGCGGTGTCGATCGCGAGGGCGGCGGCTATCCGGGCACCTATGAGGATGTCCTCGCGGCCGCCGACTCGCTGCTGGAGAACGCGCCGCGCTACAATCTCGATGTCTCGAATATCGTCGCCATCGGTCACTCGGCCGGCGGCCATCTCGCGCTCTGGCTCGCCGCGCGGCAAGGCGCGCTTCCCGGCGGCGCACTGACCAGCCCTCGTCCGCTCCCGATCGGTACCGCGATCAGCCAGGGCGGCCTTCCCGATCTCGAAGCCGGCGAGCGACGCACCGGTCATCCCTGCGGCGCCGAAGCCCCCCGCCTGATGGCGCGCGGCCATTACGACCTCACCTCACCGCAACGCATGCCCGCCGGAAGCGCGCATCAGGTCCTCGTCAACGCGACGCGCGATCTGATCTCCCCTCCAACCTATGCCGAGGCCTATCGCAGCGCCAATCTTGCCCGCGACGTCACCAACATCGAGCTGGTGACGATCCCCGGCGAAGGCCATGTCGAACTGATCACCCCCGGAACCGCGAGCTGGACGCGCCAGGTCGAACTGATCGAGGCGGCATTGGGGCTTGAATAGAAACCGTTCGGGCTGAGCCTGTCGAAGCCCTGCTTTTTTCTCTAGGAAGGACAGCCCTTCGAAAACCTCAGGGCAAACGGAGTCGGAATGACCTCTCTCGAAAACGCCCAAGCTCTCGACGCCGCCGACCCCCTCGCTCCGATACGCGAGCGTTTCGCGCTTCCCGAAGACATCATCTATCTCGACGGCAATTCGCTCGGCCCGCTCCCCAAGGCGACGATCGACGCGCAGCGCGACGCCGTTAACCGGCAATGGGGGCAGGACCTCATCCGCAGCTGGAACGCCAACGACTGGATCGGCGCGCCGGCGCGGATCGGCGCGGAGATCGCGCCGCTGATCGGCGCCAGGCCGCATGAGGTCATCGTCGCCGACTCGGTTTCGGTCAATCTCTTCAAGCTCATCGTTGCCGCCACCCGGCTTCAGGACGATCGCTCGCAAATCCTCACCGAGCCGGGCAACTTCCCGACCGATCTCTATACCGCGGGCGGGGCATCGGATGTGCTTGCCGGCAATACGCTCCACACCGAACAGGCCGGCGATATCGAAGACGCGATCGGCGACGACACCGCGCTGCTCATGCTCACCCATGTCCATTACAAGACCGGCCAGCGCCATGCGATGGAGCCGCTGACGCGCGCGGCGCACGAGGCCGGCGCGCTCGCGCTCTGGGATTTGAGCCACAGCGCCGGCGCGATTCCCGTCGATCTCAATGGCTGCGAGGCCGATCTCGCGGTCGGCTGCGGCTATAAATATCTCAACGGCGGCCCCGGCGCGCCTGCCTTCGTCTATGTCCGAGAGGATCTGCAGGACCAACTCGCCTCGCCGCTATCGGGCTGGATGGGCCATGAGGCGCCGTTCGAATTTCGCGACGATTATGCCCCCGCGCCCGGCATCGCGCGCTTCCTCTGCGGTACGCCGCCCGTGCTCAGCCTGCTCGCGCTTGAGAGCGGACTTGCCGCGTTCGGCGATGTCGCGATGAGCGATATCGCGGCCAAATCGGCGGCGCTGTTCGATCTCTTCGCGGCGCGCGTCGACGAGCGCTGCGGCGGTCATGGCCTGACTCTCGTCACCCCGCGCGCCGCCGAACGACGCGGCAGCCATATCTCCTTCACCCATCGCGATGGCTGGCCGATCATGCAGGCCTTGATTGAGCGCGGCGTCATCGGCGACTTCCGCGCGCCCGACATTCTCCGCTTCGGTCTGACCCCGCTCTACACGAGCCACGAGGACATCTGGCGCGCCGTCGAAACGCTCGGCGACATCCTCGACACCGGCCTTTGGCGCGAATCGCGCTTCGCCGAGCAGAAGCCGGTGACCTAGAAAATTAGCCGCGCTTCAGCGACGGGTGCGGGCAGCCCAGACAAGTGATTTATTGCTTATTTCCAATCGCTTGACCCGCTTACCGCCGGCGAGGCTTGGGGTCGCGTCGGTGTAAACGAGATCGACAACCAAAAAGCCTAGCCGTCGTGCGCCGCGATCCAGTCCTCGACCACCGGCGCAATCATCTCGCGCCATTTTCGGCCGTTGAAAATCCCGTAATGCCCGACCGTTTCGGCCATATAATATTTCTTGAGCTTTGCCGGCAGTTTTTGCGCCAGCGTCAGCGCCGCCCTGGTCTGGCCGAGCCCCGAGATATCGTCATTCTCGCCCTCGATCGCGAGCAGCCCGATATCCTTGATCGCCGCCGGATCGATCTTTTCGCCATGATGGGTGAATTCGCCGCGCGGCAGCAAATGACGCTGGAACACCGCATCGACGGTCTGCAGATAAAACTCCGAGGTCATGTCGGCGACCGATCGATACTCGTCGTAAAAATCCTTGCTCGCTTCGGCGCTCGCCCCGTCGCCATCGACAAGATGTTTGAACATCTCCCAGTGGCTGGTCATGTGGTTGCCCAGATTCATCGACATGAAACCGGCGAGTTGGAGGAAGCCAGGATAGACCGTGCGTCCGGCCCCCGCGTAGAAAGCCGGCACTGTCGCAATGACGTTTTGCTCGAACCAGCTATGCGTTCGCTGCGTGGCCAGCGTGTTGACCGCCGTCGGCGCTTCGCGCGTATCGATCGGCCCGCCCATCATCGTCAACGTCTTGGGTCGCGCCGGATGGTCATCGGCCGACATGATCGCTGCAGCTGCGTAGCAGGGCACCGAGGGCTGGCACACCGCGAGCATATGCGCGCCGGGACCGATATGCTCGAGAAACTCCACCAGATAATCGATATAGCTGTCGAGGTTGAAATGCCCTTCGGCGAGCGGCACGCGCTTGGCATCGCGCCAATCGGTTATCCAGACGTCGTGGCCGGGAAGCATGCGCTCTACGGTGCCGCGTAAAAGTGTTGCGAAATGGCCCGACATAGGCGCGACGATCAGCAATTTGGGCTGCCCACTCACTCCCTTTTTGACAAAATGCTTGAGCTGGCCAAATGGCTTTCGCTCCTCAAGCTCGACCTTCACCGGGACGGATTTGCCCTCGATTTCGACCGACTTGATTCCGAAAATCGGCTTACCGCGCGGCGCGGCCGCGTGCGCGAAGACGTCGAGCGCCGAGGCGGCCACTGGCCCGATTGAGCCATAGGAAAAGGGATTGACCGGATTTTGCAACCATTTCGCATTCCAGCTCGCCATCGCGCCGGCGCTTGCCAGCATCGATCGCTGCATTTCATAGGCATTATAAAGCATTCAAAAACCCCGTTATCCGCGGACAACCGCCAATTGGTTTCACCCTAAGACCTTTCTCCCCTACGTTGCAACGCAACAATACCGAAATCATGTGAGTTGAGCGGACTTCGGCACGCTGCTAGGCGAAGCGCCATGGCAGACATCGAAGCAACCGGGGAGCCCTCCCGCAGACTGGGCAATCTGACGCTGATCTGGCGTTTCGCGATCCACTATCCGTTATATATCGCCGGGGCCGCGGTGACGCTGCTGATCGCCGCAGCGGCGACACTGGCCATTCCCGACGGTTTTCGCCGGGTAATCGATCGCGGATTTTCTTCGGTCGGCGGCGATATTTCCCAATATTTCTATTATTTGCTCTTCATCGTCGTCGTTCTCGCGCTGGCGACCGCGACGCGCTTCTATTTCGTTTCATGGCTCGGCGAACGCGTCGTCGCCGATTTGCGGGTGGCTGTGCAACGCAATCTGCTCGCGCTCGATCCCAAATATTTCGAAGAAAATCGGCCTTCCGAAATCGCCTCGCGGATGACCTCGGACACTTCGGTGATCGAAATGATTGTCGGTACGACGATTTCGGTAGCGCTGCGCAATGTGGTCATGGCGGTCGGCGGGATTGCCTATTTGTTCACCCTGTCGCCCAAGCTTACCGCTATGCTGCTGCTCGGCATCCCGTTGGTTATCGGTCCGATCGTCCTGCTGGGCCGCAAATTGCGCGATGTTTCGCGGCATAGCCAGGATCGGATCGCCGATATCGGCGCGATGGTTGCCGAAACGCTCGGGGCAATGAAAATCGTCCAGGCATTCGGACAGGAAGAGCGCGAGAGCGAACGCTTCGGCGGAGCCGTCGAACAGGCGTTTTCAACGGCACGGCGGCGGATCGTCCTACGCTCGGTCATGACCGGTATCGTCATCACGCTGATCTTCGGCGCAATCACGATGGTCATGTGGCAAGCCGCATCCGATGTCGTCGATGGCGATATCTCGGGCGGAACGGTGGCCGCCTTTGTGCTGACCGGAATGATTGTCGCGGGGGCTCTCGGCGCGCTGACCGAAGTGTTCGGTGAACTGATGCGCGGAGCCGGCGCGGCCGGACGGCTCAATGAGCTCCTGCGCGAGGTTCCCGAAATCCGCGCTCCCGCCAGACCCGTTCCGCTTCCTTTGCCCGCGCGCGGGCGGCTCCGGTTCGATCATGTCACCTTTCGCTACCCCACACGGCTCGAAACCAAAGCGCTCGACGATTTCGATCTCGCCGTCGAGCCCGGCGAGCTGATCGCGATCGTAGGTCCCTCGGGGGCAGGAAAATCGACCCTGTTTCAACTCGCCCAGCGCTTCTACGATCCGCAACAGGGCATCGTCTCGCTCGACGGAATCGACCTGCGGGAGGCCGACCCGGCCGAGATCCGCAATCGCATAGCGATGGTTCCTCAAGACACCGTGATCTTCGCTGCGAGCGCGCGCGACAATCTGCGCTATGGCGATTGGGGAGCGAGCGACGACGCCCTTTGGGAGGCAGCCGAAGCGGCTAACGCAGGCGATTATCTGCGGCAGTTACCCGACGGCCTCGACACCTATTTGGGTGAAAGCGGCGCCCGGCTATCGGGCGGCCAGCGCCAAAGGCTGGCGATCGCTCGCGCATTGCTTCGCAACGCGCCTCTGCTGCTGCTCGACGAGGCCACGTCGGCGCTAGATGCCGAGTCCGAACAATTGGTCCAACAAGCGCTTGAGCGACTGATGCGCGATCGCACGACAATCGTCATCGCTCACCGCCTTGCCACCATCCGGTCGGCAGACCGTATCATCGTCATGGAAAATGGCCGGATTGTCGAACAGGGAGATCATTCCGCACTGTCGGGAGAAGGCGGCTTATATGCGCGCCTGGCCAAGCTCCAGTTCGAAGGCGCGGTCACCTAGGCATCGCAAGGAAAGCAGTGGAGGTCATCGAGTAGACGCTCGGCAAATGCCTGTCCCCAGCGGACGTGGATTACTGGCTGTGCCCCAAAAAGATCGTACGATCCGGCGGCCCAAAACAGAGAGAAGGGCGCGTCCGTAAAGGCGCGGCCCTTCCTGTTAGCTCGATAGCGATCTAGAAATTGGTATAAAGTTCGTTGCCGATAAAGCCCATGTTGCTGATCTGTGCACGGCGGGTGATCGCCAGCACTTCATCGACAATATTGTAATTGGCCTGCGCATCCGGGCGCATATGCAGTTCGGGTACCGGGGTCATAGTCACCGTAATATCCAGATACTGGCGCAGCTGCGTCCGCGTGATGACCTCGCCATTCCACAGAATCTCGTTGGCCGGAGAAATATAGACCTCGTTCTTGATCGGATCGATCATATTCTCGGGCGGAGGCGTGTCGTCGGCCACCGGCAGATCGATCTTCACCGCGTGGGTCTGGATCGGGATCGTAATGATGAACATGATGAGCAACACCAGCATGACGTCGATCAACGGCGTCGTGTTGATGTCCATCATCGGCTCGTCGTCGCCACCCCCGGAGGATACACTTGCGCCCATATCGGCTACTCCTAAATACTATCGCTTAAAGACGTTCGATGCCGACACCCGGCGCCGGCTCTGAAATGAATCCGACCTTCGCATAGCCCGCTTGCTGCATGATGAAGATCGGTCCGCCCACGCACCGCCATGGCGTTGTCACATCGGCACGAATATGCACTTCGGGAAGATCGTCCTCGGTCATATTCTCGACGCCGCCATACCTATCGATCAAATCCTCGAGCCGTGCGACCGCCCGGTTGTAAAGGTCTTCGGAATCGACCGGTGTCAGATTCCAAAACACTTCGCATTGGCCGTTATCTTGCCGGATCGACAAGGAAACATTTTCCGGCTTGGTTACCGTGGGAACCAGCCGCACGCTTGGAAGATTCAAGTCGATAGTCTGGATAATGATCGGTGTCGCGATCAGGAAGATGATGAGCAACACCAGCATAACGTCGGTCAACGGAACGACGTTGATCTCGGACATCGCAGTTGCTTCGCCGTCGCCCTCGGATGGTGCAACATTCATTCCCATGAAATCGGTCCTATCCTACTTTACGCTTGGCCGAGGCGTCGTAGCGCCTCATGCCGATATTGTTTCAATCTGGGGGGAGCGATCATAGTGACCGCTCCCCAATATACGCCGATGACTACTTCTTAGTCGTCGTGGTCGTCGTAGTTGCGCCCGGCGTGGCGGCGGCCGTCGATGTGGTGCGCGCAGTCGTGGTGGAGGGTGCAGTCGTAACGGGCCTAACCTTGCCATCCGACATGATGAAGCCATGGATCTGGTTGGAGAAGGCGTTGAGCTCTTCCATGATCTGCTTGTTGCGCCGGATCAGCCAGTTGTAAGCCATAACCGCAGGCACCGCGACGATGAGGCCGAGCGCGGTCATGATCAACGCTTCACCGACCGGGCCCGCAACGGCATCGATCGAAGCCTGACCGGCAGCGCCGATCTTGACGAGGGCGCGGTAGATACCGACCACCGTGCCGAACAGGCCGATGAACGGTGCGGTCGAACCGACGGTCGCGAGAACGGCAAGGCCTTCGGTCAGCTTCGAGCCAATCGAACCCGTCGACCGGTTGAGCGCGCCGACCATCCATTCATGCGCCTCGACCGGGTCGGACAATTTGTCGTGATTGCTCTGGGCAATCAGACCGTCTTCGACGACCTGCCGATAGGCGCTGTTCTTTTCGAGCTTTGCCGCGCCTTCGCGCAGACTGTTCGCGCGCCAGAAATTCGCGCGGGCGACCTTGCCCTGATTCAGAATCTTGTGCTGCTCGAACCATTTGGTGAACAGGATGTACCAGGACGCCGCCGACATGATCACGAGCACGGTAAAGGTCGAGATTGCCACAACCCCGCCCTCCTCTAACGCCTGAACGATACCGTACGGATTTTCCTGGGCCGGAACTGCTGCTTCGGTAGACATGGTATTAACTTCCTCTCAAATAAACTGGTTGGCGAACGAGCCGGGCGGGAAATTCTCCGGCTTCCCGCTGGATCAATCCGGTATCTGCCACAAAACGCTGCTCGAATAGGTGCCGGCGATGTGATCGCCGGCTGCATTTCGCGCGGGATTAAACCGCGCGCGGCGCTGCAACTGCCGACAGGTCTCTGCATCGAGCCGCGACGAGCCGCTCGAACTGGTGACCGTACAATTAGTTACCTGGCCATCGGCGCCGACCGACAACCGGAAGCCTGTCGTTCCCTGCTCACCGGCGCGAATCGACGCCGAAGGATAGTCGGCATTGGTCACCCAGCGGCCCGGATTGCCGCGCGGCGTTGCCGGAGCAGCCTGACTCGGAGGCGGAGGCGGAGGCGGCGGAGGCGGCGGAGGTGGCGGCGGCGTGGCGGCC
>CAYQVL010000013.1:0-13122 GCA_964420825.1 uncultured Sphingomonadaceae bacterium | reverse complement strand
GCGCGATTTCGACAAAACCGTGTTCGCTGACCTGAATATCGAGCATGAATTGCCCAAGCGCGCGGTGGAGCCGGGCGACCTGCCCGCGCATCACCGCGAAGCGCGCTCCCGAAATCTTCGCCGCGCTCTCGAAGTCGAGTCCGATCGTTTCGCCGATCGCGTCATGTTCGCGCGGTTCGAAAGCGAATTCGGGCCGCTTGCCATGTTCGGATATGATGACATTGTCGCTTTCGTCGGCTCCGTCGGGGACATCGTCGTGCAATCGGTTCGGGAGCCCCGCGAGCCTGATGTCGAGTTCGCTCGACACCGCCTGCGTCTCGGCTTCGAGTTCGGTCATCCGGGTCTTGAGCCCGGCGACCTCCGCCATCAGCTGCGCGGCGCCATCGCTATCGCTATCGCCCTGTGCCTTGGCCGCACCGATCGCCCTGGAGGCCTCGTTGCGGCGGGCCTGTGATTTTTGTAACTCGGTCACCAGCAGCCGCCTGGTCTCGTCGAGCGACAACAATTCCGCCGCCATCGGTTCGACGCCGCGACGCGCCATCGCGGCGTCGAAAGCGGCGGGGTTCTCGCGCAATTGTTTCAAGTCATGCATGGCTGCGCGCTATGGCTTCGGTCGCTTTGCCGCGCAACCCTACACGCGGTTCGAGCGTTGAATCCCTGAACCCAAAGAGGAGAAACAATCCGATGCTCATTCCCAATGGCACATTTGTCGTCGTTGCCGACGGCCGCAAGATGCTGTTCTTCCGCAACGGGGGCGACGCCGTCTATCCGCAGCTCGAACTGGAGCGCAAACGCAAGCAGGACAATCCTCCCAACCGCGAGCTAAAGACCGACGAAGCCGGACGCAGTTTTTCGAGCGGCTCGCCGCGACGCAGCAAGATGGAAGAGACCGACTTTCACCAGCTTGAGGAGGATCGCTTCGCGGCCGAAACCGCCGATCTTCTATACAAACGAGCGCATGCCAACGATTTCGAAAAATTGCTGATCATCGCGCCGCCGCGTACGCTTGGCGAGCTCCGCAAGAAATATCACAAAAGCGTCGAAGACCGGATCATCGGCGAGATCGACAAGGATCTCACCGGCCATCCGATCGGCGACATCGAGAAGATCATCCAGGCCGAGGCTTGATCGCCTTCGTTCGGCGAATATCAAACAAATAACGGCGCGATCCCCCAAGGATCGCGCCGCTCTCCGTCTGCCAGATGGAGAACTTAGCCCTGGGTCTGCTTCTTATTGCCCCAGCGCCTGCGGGCGACGAGCCCGGCGACAGCGCCGCCGAAGAGGAGGATCATGGGCGGAGCAGGAACGTCGGTGCCGCCATTCGAGCCGCCACTTGAACCGCCGGTGGCGCCCGAGCTGGTCGAAGAGCTTGTGGAAGAGCTGGTCGCGCCGAAGCTGCTCGAACCGCCGGTGGCGCCCGAGCTGGTCGAAGAGCTTGTGGAAGAACTCGTCGAAGAGCTGGTCGAGCTGCTGGTAGACGAACTGGTCGATGACGAGGAGCTGACATTGCCCGAGCTGCTGCTCGTCGAGCTGACATTGCCCGACGATGTCGAGCTTGTGCTGCTGACGCCGCCGGTCGAGGTGGAAGTCGAGCCGCCGCTGGTCGAGGTCGAGCCGCCGCTGGTCGAGCTGCCGCCGGTCGAGGTCGAGCTGCCGCCGGTCGAAGTCGAGCTGCCGCCGGTCGAGCTGCCGCCGGTCGAGGTCGAGCTTCCGCCGGTGCTATTTTCGTTCGTGATGACGATATCGCCTTCGCGGACGAAGAAGCCGCCCCCGCCCGAGGAACTGCCGCCGACGAAGCCGCCGAAGAAGCCGCCGCTGCTTGCAAAGCCGCCACTGCCGCCAATGACGCCGAGCGTGCCGCCGCCGCCGAAGCTGGGGATCTCGCCATAGGGCGCGGGGGGAGGTACTTCATAGACCGCTGGGGCCGGTGCCGGAGGCGCCGCAACCTGATTGGTTACGCTGACGACCGTCGGCGCTTGCGGGCAACTCGTTGTCGTCACCGTCCGGCGAACCCTGCGCACCCGGCGCTGGGCGGTAGGCCGCGTTCCGATATGCCGAGCCGCGATGCGCGGCTGGGCGGCGCGAACTTCGGCCGGACCGACTTCGGCGACCTGAACCGCGCCGCCGCCGACGATCGCGCCGCCGCAAGCACATGCGCATAATTTTGCAAGAGCCATTCTGACAGACATGGTTTTTCTCTTCTTGTTTCGCTTGGCTTGGGCGCGACCTTCCGGGTCAGCGTCCTTCGCCATTGCTCGAAGTCGTCAAATGGCATCAAGAAAACATTAAGCGCAATATCGTTAACCATGATTTCAGCTGTTATTCAGAGTTTTGCGACCGGTTGTTCTCAACGGCTGTGGTTAATGTCCCGTTGAGGGGCGGTTCGGCTCTCAAGGTCTGAAAGAGCAGCGTTAGCGAAAATCCTGAACACGAAAAGCACAGCCGGGCGCTCGCATGAAGATTCGCCGAGTCGCCCGCTTGTATGCGGCCATGCCGCTGCGTATAGGCCCGCGCCTAGAGCGTATTGCGAATGCCCTGCGATTCGAGAGGCTTTGGGGAAAGCTCGCCGCATCGGGATGTTCGCGACGGAGTGAGAGAGGGGATTAGTCTATGGCCACGGTCTCGGTTTCGGGCGGCAAACGCGATGGAAGCGCCGGCAAGGCTCCCGATCTATCCGCAGCTTTGCTCGATCCGCCATCGACCGGCGAGGTGCTCGATCACGACGCGCCTTTCATGGGCGCCAGCCATGAGGCCTATTTTCGCGACAAGCTTCTCGCCTGGAAGGCGAGCGTGCGCCGCGAAGTCGATGGCACGCGCGAGCAATTGCGATCGGGCCCGATCAAGGAACCCGACGCCAATGATCGCGCCTCGAGCGAAACCGACTGGTCGATCGAATTGCGCCGACGCGACCGCCAGCGCAAACTCATTGCCAAGATAGACGCCGCGTTGCGCCGGCTCGATGCGGGCGAATATGGGTATTGCGTTGTCACTGGCGAGCCGATCGCGCTCGCGCGCCTCGATGCGCGGCCGATCGCGACGATGACCGTCGAAGCGCAGGAGCGTCACGAGCGCGATGAACGCGTGACCCGCGACGATTAACTGGGGGTTTCCCCGGCGCTAATGCTCCGACGGCGCCGTTTGCAGCTGTTCCTTGATTTTTAGTTTCTGTCTCTTGAGGTCGGCGATCTTGGCGTGATCGGGAGAGGGGCGCTGCATTTCCGCGTCGATTTTGGTCTCAAGACCGGCATGTTTGGCGTTGAGGGCGGTTGCATGAGCCTGATGCATCTCTCTCTCCTTCTGGGTTGGTCAGACACAGGTTAAACCTATTGCGGGTCGCTTGTCTTTAGTGAAATCGCTTTGGCGCGACGGGCCGTGCCCTTGAATCCGCAGACCGTTGATGACATCGAGATCCGATGGACGACGCAATTCTGCGAGTGAAGCTCGCGGCCCTGAAATCCGAACATCGCGATCTCGACGGCGCTATCCAGGCGTTGCGCGAAGCGCCGTCGTCGGATCAGTTGCAGCTTGCTCGCCTGAAGAAGCGCAAGCTAGGGCTGAAGGATGAAATCGCGCGGATAGAGGATCGGCTGCTGCCTGATATCATCGCCTGATCGCCTAGGTCGCCGGCGATCCGCGAGGTCACAAAAAAGGCCGGTCCGGATGACCGGACCGGCCTCTTGACGATTAAGGCGCAGGCCTATGCGGCTGCGCGCTCCGAGTCGCTATTCGCCTCGATCGTTTTAGGCGAGTCCTTTCCGCCAATGGCGATCTTGCGGGGCTTTTTATCTTCGGGAACCTCGCGCGTAAGATCGATATTGAGCAAGCCGTTCGCATAGTTCGCCGCGCCGACCTTGATCGTGTCGGCAAGTTCGAAGCGGCGCTCAAAGGCGCGGGTTCCGATACCGCGATGGATAAATTCGCGTGTCGAATCGCCGTCGCGATCGCTGACCTGCCCGCTGATGATGAGCATGTTCTCATGGACGGTGACGTCGAGATTGGTCTCGGAAAAGCCGGCGACGGCCATCGAAATCCGGTAATGGTCTTCGCCGATTTTCTCGATATTATATGGGGGATAGGCCTCGCCCTCGCCGCGCGTGGCGGTGTCCATCAGACGGTTGAGATTCTCAAAACCGATCGAGGAGCGGAGGAGCGGGGTAAAGTCGAATGTACGCATGATCATAAATCCTTTCAAAAAGCGATTTGCGATGTAGTGCGGCCTGCGGGTCGTCCGCGTGGCCCGCCGGCGCGCCCCAGAAAGGCGACGACACCGGCAGTTGCGAGATGGGATCGGGCGCCTGAATTTCAAGATGTTCGCGCCCCGATTCGGGACGTTTTGCGTTAACCGTTTCCACCAAGCATATTGGCGTTTCGCGTTCTTCCTGACTTGTGGCAAGGTCGTCGTCATGGCTGAAACATTGATCGCCCAGACCCGTCTGACGCCGCGTCTTGTCGACTCGCTCTATGTCGAGGCAATGGTGCTCGCCGACGAGGCCCGCGCTTATTTCGAGGATCACGGCACCGACGAACGCGACGCGTTGCCGCCGATGTCGCGCGTTGGCTATGCGGTGGAATCGCTCAAGGTGACGACTCGCATCATGCACGTCATCGCCTGGCTGTTGACGCGCCGAGGTGTTGAATCGGGACAGATCAGCCGCGAGACGGGGCGCCGCCCCGACAATCGTCTCGGCGAGGCGGGGCCGAGCGATCCGGAGACGCTATCGGGCCTGCCCGAAGGCGCGCGCGAATTGATCGCCGCAAGCGAGGATCTCTATTTCCGCGTCAAGCGGATCGAGAACGATATGCTCGCGCCCGACGAGCCCGCGCCGAGCCCCGCGCGAACGCTGCTCGGGCGGCTCGAACGGGCGTTTTGACGCTCAGCCAGTGCTGAGGCGGTTGAAGGACCGCAAGTTCTCGGGCTCGCCAAGCTCAACCCGAGCGGACACCAGGCGGCTGCGCTATAGTACTTTGTCCGCCAACTCCGCTTTTGCCGTGCGATATTCCGCCTCTAAACGGCTCACCCGGTTCGCCACGCTTTCGACGGCGCTCACCGCTCCGACTCCCTGGCCCGAACCCCAGATGTCCTTCCAGGCCTTTTTCTCTGAATTGCCGCCCGATCCGAAATTCATCGTCGAGATGTCGCCCTGCGGCAGATTGTCGGGATCGAGCCCGGCGGCCTCGATCGAGGCGCGCAGATAATTGCCTTTTACGCCGGTAAACAGGTCCGAATAGACGATATCGTCGGCGCGCCCTTCGACGACCGCGCGTTTATAGGCCTCGTCGGCATTGGCCTCCTCGGTGGCGATAAAGGCCGAGCCGATATAGGCGAGGTCGGCCCCCATCGCCTGTGCGCCGAGGATCGCAGCTCCGGTCGCGATGCTCCCCGAGAGCAGCAGCGGCCCGTCGAACCATTCGCGGATTTCGCCGACCAGCGCGAAGGGCGAAGTCGTCCCGGCATGGCCTCCCGCGCCCGCCGCGACTGCAATAATGCCGTCGGCGCCCATTTCGACCGCCTTGCGCGCGAAGCGGTCGTTGATGATGTCGTGCAGGGTGATACCGCCCCAGCCATGGACCGCGTCGTTGAGCTCGACGCGAGCGCCCAGCGAGGTGATCGTAATCGGCACCTGCCATTTTTCGCAGGTCGAGATATCCTGTTCGAGGCGGTTGTTCGATTTGTGCACGATCTGATTGACCGCAAAGGGCGCTGCGTGCCGGTCCGGGTGGGTGCGATTATGCTCGGCGAGCGCTTCGGTGATCTCATGCAGCCATTCGTCGAGCAGGCTTTGCGGCCGGGCGTTGAGCGCCGGGAATGACCCGACGATACCCGCCTTGCATTGGGCGATAACGAGCGCCGGGCCCGAAACGATAAAGAGCGGCGCGCCGACAAGCGGCAGCCGAAGCGGATCGAAAAGGGGGGAGGGCAAGGTCATCTCGGTTGTTTAGCGAAACCTTTCTCGCAGGCAAGCGAGCAATAAGCGGGATTGGCGCTTTCGTGGGATTGGCGAGTTGGCTAGGGGAGATGAGTGCCTCAGCTCGCTGCCTTATTCGCGCTGACCGCCTTGCTCTATGCCGCGGTCGGCTTTGGCGGCGGATCGACCTATAATGCGCTGCTCGTGCTGTACGGCGCCGATTACCGCATCCTCCCGGCGATCGCGCTGATCTGCAACCTCATCGTTGTGACGGGCGGAGCTTGGCGCTTCTGGCGCGGGGGGCATCTGCGCTGGGCGCGCCTCTGGCCGTGGTTCGCACTGTCGATCCCGGCGGCGTGGCTCGGCGGGCGGTTGGTGGTGTCCGAAACGCTTTTTATCGGCCTGCTCGGCGGCGCGCTGCTTGTCGCCGGGTTGCAGCTCGCATTCGAACGCAAGGCAATAGTCGAGCGGGGCGAGGGTATGGCGGTGCCGCTGTCTGCGAGTTTAGCGATAGGCGGGGGCATCGGTTTTCTGTCGGGGATGGTCGGGATTGGCGGCGGGATTTTCCTTGCGCCGGCGCTCTATCTGCTGCGCTGGGGCGGGCCGCGCGAGATCGCGGGGACGGCGAGCGTCTTCATCCTCGTCAATTCGCTCGCCGGACTGACGGGGCAACTCATGAAACTTGGCGATATCGGCGCAGCCGGGGCGATCTGGGACTATTGGCTGCTATTCCCGGCGGTGTTGCTCGGCGGCCAGATCGGATCGCGCCTCGGCGCCGCGAAAATACCGCCGCTTTTCGTCAAACGACTGACGGCGCTACTGATCCTCTATGTCGCGCTACGCTTGCTGTGGCGGTGGGCGGGGATGCTCGCCTAGCGGCTTATCGGTTTTCTTCGGACTGGCCGTCATCGTCGCCGGTTTCGATCGGCGGGATATAGCCGCTCGGCGATGCCGGCGTTCGGCAGCCCCGTGCCTCGCCGATGCCCTTGAGATAAGACCGGCGTGTTACGCCCCGGATATGCGCGGCCAGCAGGCGGCGGTCGCGGTCTCTGGCGCCCGATATCTGGCGGACGAGCCCGCGAAAGGGCAAAAGCAGGCTGCCGACGACCGATGAAGCCACTTCGCCTACGCGATCGAGCGCATCGCCGTCATCCTGCGCCGGCGGGACGTCGGCATCGGGCCCCAGCACCGCGTCGAGCGCCGCGATTTCGCCGCCTATGCCCGTGCAACTCGGGTCGGCGACGGGTTGATAGGGAGAGCGAAGCGCGGCGAGGATCTCGGGAACGTCGTCGCCTGCGAGGTTGAGATCGCGCGCCGGCGCTATCGCGACGTCGGCGGCGGTGTCGCCGATATCCTGCGCGGTCTGCGCTTGGGCGGGAAGGAGCGGAGCCGCGGCGAGCAGAGCGGCCGCGATCGTCCGCCAGCCATTTTGGTACGCCAAGGTCATGATGCCGGCCCTCCTGTTCGTCAGCACCGCAATCTGCGCCTGCGCGCAGCGATTGGCAACTGGCGGCGGCCTCGCCCGACGGTGCGTTTGCGCCGCCGCTTCGCGCTTCATCGCCGCTTTACTCGCCCGCGCCGTTGGAGCAGATCACGGTCATCGCAAATCTGCTTTGGGAGGGGATTATGACGAGAAAATCATGGGTCTTGGCGATTGCGGGCGCGGCCGTTCTGTCGGGCTGTTCGCCGGCGATGAGCGAGGCGGATGCCGACAATCTCGAAAGCGAAATCCGCACCACCTATCAAGCGCGCGGCGCCGAGGTGCTCGAGCTTGATATCGCGGTGATCGACAGCCGAACGCTGGGCGGACCGGTGCGGCTGCGGGATCCGGCGACGGGCGAGGAAGTGACCAATGACTGCCACGCCGAGCTGCCCGAAGAAGGCCGCGAATTCCAATGGACGTGCACGCCTGCGGGCTGAGCGGACGGGGATGAGAGAGGGGATGGTGAACGCAGCAGGGCTCGAACCTGCGACCCGCTGATTAAGAGTCAGCTGCTCTACCAACTGAGCTATGCGTCCATACCATGCCGGAGGCGGGGCGGTTAGCATGTAGGTTTGGCGGGTGCAACGTCAAGATACGCTGCGGCCCCATGCTTATCGCGGCAGCCGGTTCTCACGATCGAGCGACATCAATATCCCGATACAGATCAGCACCGTCATCATCGCCGATCCGCCATAGGAAACGAGCGGCAGCGGAATGCCGACGACGGGGGCGAGGCCCATCACCATCATCAGGTTGATGGCGACATAGAAGAAAATGGTGACCGCCATGCCGGCGGCGGTAAGCCGCGCGAAAGTCGTCTTCGAACGCCGGCCGACGCGAATACCCCAGCGAATGAGCAGCGCGAAGCCGGCGATCAGCGCGAGGCCCCCGAGCAATCCGAATTCCTCGGCCATCGTCGCGAAGACGAAATCGGTATGGCCTTCGGGAAGGTAGGAGAGGTGGCTCTGCGTACCGTTGAGGAAGCCCTTGCCGAACAGCCCGCCCGAGCCGATCGCGATTTTCGATTGGGTGATATGATAGCCGGTGCCGAGCGGGTCGTTTTCGGGATTGAGGAAGGTCAGCACGCGGTTGCGCTGATAATCCTCGAGCAGGAACATGAAGGCGAGCGGGACGAACGCCGCCATCGCGAGCGCGCCGCTGACGAACAGCCGCATCGGCAAACTGGCGAGAAACATTACGGTAAACCCGCCGACCGCCAGTGCGACGGTGGTGCCGAGATCGGGCTGGATAACAACCAGCGCAGCGGGGAGCCCGATGAGAACGAGCGCCGGCCAGATCGCGACGAACCGCCGCAGCTCGGCCGAGGGCAGCCGGTCGTAATAGCTGGCGAGCGCGAGGATCAGCGCCGGTTTCATGATTTCGGAGGGCTGGACGCGGATCAGCCCGAGGTTGAGCCAGCGCTGGCCGCCGCCGCTGATCTGGCCCATCGCCTCGACGCCGACGAGCGCGATCAGCGTGGCTATATAGACCGGTATGGCGACCAGCTTCCAATGATCCTGGCGCAGATGCGAAAGGAAAATCGCCATCGCCAGGAAGAGCGCGAAGCGCACCGCCTGCGACAGCGCCCAGGGTTGGAGCTGACCGCCGGCCGCCGAATAGAGGATGAGTAATCCGAATCCGCCGATCGCAAGGACGAGCAGGATGATTTTCCAAGGCAGATTGGCGATGCCGCGCGGGACGAGCGAATCGGGGTTGCTCACCTGCCGGTTTCCGGGTCGCGCGCTTCAGGCGTGGGGGGGGTCTCGATCGTGCCCGCGCGCGCCGCCCTCTGCGCGGCGCGATATTGGGCTTCCTGCGCGGCCATCCGCGTCCGGATATCGCCGCCCCAGCCTTCCTCGTAGCCGGCGAGCGCTTCCATCGCCTTGTCCCTATCCCACAAATAGGTGAGTACGTCGCGCGCGACGGGATAGGCGGCGCCCGACCCGCCGCCATGTTCGATGACGACGGCGGCGGCGTAGCGCGGATTGTCGGTCGGCGCATAGCAGATGAACAGCCCGTGGTCGCGCAACGGCCAGGGCAAGGAAGCGTTCGAGCGCACGCCGCCCGCGCGTTCGCCCATAGTGATACGGCGGACCTGCGAGGTGCCCGTCTTGCCCGCCAGTTCGACGCCGTCGATCGGCAGCCGCGCCCGCCCGGCGGTGCCGGCGCCGTTGACGACGTCGCTCATCCCCTGACGGACGAAAGCGATATGCTCGTCGGTAAAGCCTAAATGGGGTGGGCGCGAAAGCGGGCCGCCGAGCAGCCGCGGTTTGACGTGACGGCCCGATGCGATGCGCGCCGCCATCACCGCGAGCTGGAGTGGGTTAGTCAGCATATAACCCTGGCCGATCGTCGCGTTGACGGTATCGTAGGTTTGCCATGGCTCGTTATATTTACGCTGCTTCCACGCCGGATCGGGGACGGTACCGTAATATTGGTAGGGGACGGGAAGGTCGCCGAATCGCTGGCCGAGACCGAGCGCGCGCGCGGTCTGGGCGATCGGATCCATGCCGACGCGCACCCCCATCTGGTAGAAATAGATGTCGCAGCTCTGCGCGATCGCGCGGTTCATATTGACGGTACCGTGGCCGCCGCGGCGCCAGCAGTGGAAGGTGCCGCCGGCGATGCGGACGGCGCCCCGGCAGCTGATCGTATCGTCGGGGCTGACGCCCTGGCCGAGCAGCGCCAGCGCGTTCATCGGTTTGACCGTCGATCCGGGCGGATAGAGTCCCTGCAACGTCTTGTTGCGCAACGGTACGCGCTCGTTGCCGGCGAGCATGTCCCATTCGGTGTGGCTGATGCCGTCGGAAAAGCTGTTCGGATCATAGGCCGGCATCGAGGTCATCGCGAGCATGTCGCCGGTCTGACAATCGAGGACGACGACCGACCCCGATTCCGGGCCGAGACGGCGCGCCGCATAGGCCTGAAGACCGGCGTCGATAGTCAGCTGGAGGACTTCGCCGCTCTTGTCGGGGCGCGTTTCAAGCTCGCGAACCAGGTCGCCGCGCGCGGTTACCTCGGCGCGGCGCGCACCGGGTTCGCCGCGCAGCCGCTCCTCCATCGTCTTTTCGAGCATATCCTTGCCGACCCTGAATCCCGGCACCATCAGGATCGGATCGCGCGTTTCTTCATAGTCCTCGCGGCTCGGCGCGCCGACATAGCCGACGAGATGTGCGACCGCCGGTCCTGCGGGATAATAGCGCGAAAAGCCCTGGAGCGGGGCCACTCCCGGGAGTTCGGGCAAGCGGACATTGACCGCGGCAAACTGCTCCCATGCGAGCGCATCGGCGACCTGCACGGGCTGATAACCCGCCGCGGCATCGAGATCGGCGTTGATGCGCGCGATATCGGTGTCCTCGAGATCGAGCAGCTCGGCGAGCGTGGCGATGACCCGGTCGGGCTCCTGCAGCCGGTCGGGAATAATATCGACGCGGAAATCGGAGCGGTTCATCGCGATCGGAAGGCCGGCGCGATCGACGATCCAGCCGCGCCGCGGGGGTATCAGGCTGAGCTGAACGCGGTTGCTCTCCGAAAGCAGCTGCCAGCGCTCATTTTCGGCAATCGATATCCACGCCATCCGCGCTGCGAGCATTCCGGCTATGCCGATCTGCGCGCCGTTGACGAGCACCGCACGCCGGCTGAAGGTCATCCGGCGCATATTGTCGTTGAGCGACAGTGGGGGCAGGCGCTTCATAGCGAGAGCCTCCAGCGATCGAGCCGCGCGCATAGCCGCAATATCAACGGCACGAGCAAAACCGTCATCGCGATTTGCGGCAGGATCGGCATCACCAGCCAACCGCCGCCAGTCCATACGGAAAACACCATGTCCGCTATAATATAGAAGGTGAGAGCGGCTGTCGCCACCAGCCAGTTGAGCCAATAATCGCGCCACATCAGCCGGTTGTCGGCAAATTCGAGCACGATGAGCAAAGCGGTCCATAGCGCCATGCCGCTGCCTATCGGATTCCCCGAGAGCAGGTCGTCGAACAGTCCGAAGGGCAAACCCGCCCAGACGGGCCAGATTTGCGGACGAAGCAAACGCCAGCCGAGGAAGATCATCAGCCCGAGCGGCGGAAAGGCCGGCGCTTGGGCGACGATCGGGACCAGATGGATGATCAGCGAGCCCGCAACGACGCTTGCCGAGGGAATGAGGCTGAGCCGGGCCCGGAGAGCGGCGATGTTTTCGTCGGCGGCATGAAGTCTGCTCACGGCATATCCGTCGTCGGCGGCGGCATCGCGTCGATGTCGCCGGTTGCGCCGGTCTCCTCGGGGGGCGGCTCGAAAGCAGGCTGGACGACGGCGAAGTCGAGCGCGCCGGGATGGGCGAGCGGGGCGGCCAGCGCCGAATCGCCGAACACACGGATGATGACGGCTACCGGGATGTTGGGCGGGTAGATACCGCCGGTGCCGCTGGTGATCAGAACGTCGCCGCGGCGAAACGGATTGCGCCCGGCCTCGAGCGAACGGACGTCGACCCGGCCGTCGCCACGACCCGAGGTGAACGCCGGCGTGCCGTCGCGGGTCAGTTTGACGGGCACGATGTTGGCGCGGTCGCTCAGTAACAAAACGCGCGAGGCGTTGCGGCCGGTGTCGATGATCCGGCCGACAAGGCCATCGGCGGCGCGCACCGGCTGGCCGGGGCGAACACCCTGCGCTCGGCCTGCGAAGATCGTCGCATAGCGCCGCGCGCTCGTCGCGCTCGAATTGACAAGCCTGGCGCTGGCGACGATTTCGGTTTCGCCTTCGATCAGTCTGACCATCTGCCGCAGGCGCCGATTTTCGAGATCGGTCGCTTGTGCTTCGATCAGCTGCTGGCGGGCGATGTCGAGCTCAGCCCGCAACCGTGCGTTTTGCGCTCCTGCATTCCACCAATTGGCGATACGATTGTCGATTTTGCCTCCGCTCTGCACGGCGCCGCGCCCAGCCGACGAAACCGGCGCGGTCAGATCAGCCATTCCTCCCCTCAGGGCTGCAAACCCCTGCGGATCGACGACCGCGACAAGAACAAGGCCAAGCCCGATGAGCGCCCCGGTAACGGCGGCGACATAACCGGCGAACAGGCCAAAGCGCGCGCGGCGTGAAAATCCGGGGCGCTTCGATCCGCTGGAGGTCATCGTTTATCCTGTAGTCAGAACGCCCCGGAAGATTTCCTCTTCCAGCGCGCGGCCCGTTCCGAGGGCCACACAGGTCAACGGGTCTTCGGCAATTGTCACCGGAAGGCCGGTCTCGCGCCGCAGCACTTCGTCGATGCCTTCGAGCAATGCGCCGCCGCCGGTAAGCACAATGCCCTGATCGACGATATCGGCGGCAAGTTCGGGGGCGGTGTTTTCGAGCGCGATACGCACGCCTTCGACGATCGTCCCGACGGGTTCGCTCAATGCCTCGGCTAGCTGACCCTGGTTGATCGCGATTTCCTTGGGCACACCGTTGACCAGATCGCGCCCCTTGATGTGTATCGTCTGTCCCTTGCCGTCGGCGGGCATCAGCGCGACGCCGACTTCCTTCTTGATCCGTTCGGCGGTGGCTTCGCCGATGAGGAGATTGTGGTTGCGGCGGACGTAGGAACTGATCGCCTCGTCCATCTTGTCGCCGCCGGTGCGTACCGACGTCGTATAGGCGAGCCCGCGCAGCGAGAGCACCGCGACCTCGGTGGTGCCGCCGCCGATATCGACGACCATCGAGCCGATCGGCTCGGTGACCGGCATGCCGGCGCCGATCGCCGCGGCCATCGGC
>CAYQVL010000012.1:0-13182 GCA_964420825.1 uncultured Sphingomonadaceae bacterium | reverse complement strand
CGGCTGATACGTGAAGTTAGCGAGGATTATGACCGGATCATTCTCGATTGTCCGCCGGGCCTTCACGAAACCAGCGACCAGATGATCCGCGCCGCCGATCTGATCATCGTTCCGGTCATCCCCTCGCCGCTATCCCAGCGCGCCTTTGACGAAGTCGTCGCGCATATCGAGCAAGAACATAAGGGCCGGACGGCGATATTGCCGGTTCATACGATGGTCGATCGCCGCCGCACGCTTCATCTCGCGGCGCTCGACGCGCACCGCAAGTGGCCGATTATTCCCTATGCCAGCGTTGCCGAGCAGATGGCGAAGCGCCGCGAGCCGGTGGGCGCCTTCGCCCCGCGGTCGCCGGCCGCGCAAGCATTTGCACGATTGTGGCGCGGTATCGAAAGACGGATCGCCAAGGGGTTTTGAGCCGTCATGCGCCGTGCGATGCGATGACGCGCGAGCTTCAATCTGCTAGACTGGCGCCATGTCCGGCCTCGACTCTAATTCGCTGCTGCAGGCATACGCCAGCGGCATGTTTCCGATGGCTGACAGCCGCGATGCGTCCGATATTTTCTGGGTCAAGCCTAAGACGCGCGCGATCATGCCGCTCAATGCGTTTCGCGTTTCGCGATCATTGGCGAAAGCGATCCGCGCCGATCGGTTTCGAGTCACTCTAGATACTGCATTCAGCGAGGTCGTTTCGGCCTGTGCCAGGGCGCGTCCCGGCCGGACCGATACCTGGATCAATCCCGAGATCGAGAGCGCCTATGGCGAACTCCACAGGCGGGGCCATGCGCATTCGATCGAATGCTGGCAGGGCGACGCGCTTGCTGGTGGCCTCTATGGCGTCCGGTTGGGCGCGGCTTTTTTCGGTGAGAGCATGTTCAGCAGCGTTTCGAACGCCTCGAAAGTCGCGCTTGCACATCTTGTCGCGCGGATGCGTGCCGGCCGGTTCGCCTTGCTCGACTGTCAATTCATGACCGATCATCTCGGTTCGCTGGGAGCGATTGAGATCGATGCCGCGGACTATGCGTCGGTGCTCGATTCGGCGCTGTCGTCGCTCGGCTCGGGTTCGATTTCAGCATCGGGCGCGTCGGTGGGCGCGGATCTGCGCGCGCTCGAAGCCGCGTTTCCCGAGTCGCTTGGCGAAGACGGCGCGCTTTCCGGATATGTCATCTCGCAGGCCTTGGGCCAAACGTCATAGAGCCTGTGTTCGACGACATTGAGCGCCGGTCTCTCCTTGAACAGCCAGCCCGAAAAGACCCGGCCCCAACGCGGCTCGGCTCGGCCCCGCGCGGTCCCGCGCACGAACACCTGGACAAAGGCACCAGTCAGGCGTTGCGGCTCCCACGGCGCGGTCGTCTCGCACGCGCGGAGCCGGATCACGACATCGCCAAGCCTTGTCGATTCGCCGGGGCGAAGCCGGATTTCCTGCGATATGCCGTTGCGCTTGTTGAGCAAGCCGAGCACGGCAACGCGTTCGGCCATTGGCGTAACCCCTGCGCCCGAAGTGGTCAGTGGGCCGACCTCTTCGATTTCTTCGACGGCCAAAGTCTCGGCGCCGCCCTCGACAGGATCACTCAGCGCAAGCTCTTCGGTCGCTGCATTGTCATCGGAGGTCTCGCCGCCGGTGCCGCATGCCGCCAGCCCAATCAACAAAACCCCGGCAATCAGGCGTTTCACGGCGTATCCGCAGTCATCGGTTCGACAAAATCGTCGCTCATCGTATCCATGCCGTCACTCGCCGAACCGCCGCCCGTTCCATTGATCATCGAGCCGATCAGCCCCATCATGTCGACCGCACCCTGAGTATCGAGAATAACATCGCCATCGCGCAGCGGCTCGCTCGATCCGCCGGGCAACATGGCGATATAACTACCGCCCAACAAGCTTTCAGCTGTTATCGCCGCACTGCTGTCGCTCGGCAAGTTGGCGGCGCGATCGAGCGCCATGCGGACCTGCGCCTGATATCCCTGCGGATCGAGAGAAACGCCCGTGACGCTGCCGATTGCAAGGCCCGCGACGCGAACCTCGGTACCAATATCGATGCCGCTCGCATTAGGGAACAGCGCGACGACCTCGACCGCATTCTCTCCCGCCCGCGAGCCGGTCCGCTCGAGGAACAGAAACACCATGGCGACCGCCGCGATAACGACGAACAGACCAACCAGAGCCTCTACGACATGCGCGCGCACTGCCATCAACTCGGCGTCCACGCCTGATAATCGCCGCTCGCGCCCGAACGTTTGCCTCCCGATTCGAGCGCACCGGCGGGCCGATAGGCGCCGACGCTCCCGGTCAGGTTGGGGGTGTAGGGCTTTTCCCAACTGCGCGCCGGGGAAAGTGCCTCGTCGGGAGCATCCTCGACGGTCTGGTGGAGCCAGCCGTGCCATTCGGCGGGCACGTTACTGGCGTCGTTGAGTCCCGAATAGATCACCCAGCGGCGGCGCGGCGCCTTCTTGCTTTGATAATAGCGGTTGCCGAACGAATCATCGGCGACGAAGTGACCATGCAACGCCGAGTGGAGCGCCGTACCGATCGTCGCGCCGTCCCACCATGTGAAAATGCTTTTGAAAATACCCATTGCGGCGATGCGTGTAGCGTCTCTTGGCGCGAGCGCCAACTGTTCTCGAGGTCAAGGCGCTGATTGCAGCGCGTCTCCCCAGAGGACCCGGTCACCCGGAGCGATGCCGAGCTCGGCGCTGCGTCCGCCGGCAATTTCGAGAACGGCGATGACCGGACCGTCCGAAATCACCGAATCGAGCGAATAGGGTGTCGTTCGCGCCGCGATATTGGCGATCGTGCGGTCATCGCGGATAAAAATCATGTCGAGCGGTATAAGGGTATTGCGCATCCAGAAACTGGCCATGCGCGGCGCGGGGAAGGGGAACAGCATACCGCCATTTTCAGGCAGCGATTCGCGAAACATCAGGCCGCGGGTTTGCTCGGCCGGCGTTACTGCAAGTTCGACGTCGAAATCGCGTACGCCGCCTTGGCTGCGGATGGTAAGCGGGATGGTGTCGGCGGCCTCTTGCGAAGGTGCTCCCGACTGCGCAGCGGCGCGCGCTGGCGGTTCGGCAAGAACTTGCGGTTCGCCCCTGCATCCCGAGAGCGCACCCGCCAATAGCAGCGCGCAGCCCAAAAATATCCTGAATGTCATAAGAGGCCTAATCGCAGCGCATAAGCGCAACTGCAAGAGGGCCTTTTTCCCCCTCGGCAATGCGTGCTCGCAGCAGATCGCCAGTCTCTATCTCGGGTAGCCCGGCCCGGCGCACCGTCTCCATATGGACGAAGATGTCTCGTTCCTGCGCATCGCAAACGAGAAACCCGTAACCCTTGAGCCGGTTGAACCATTTCACCGTCACCGGTTCGAACTCGCCGATCTCCTCATGCGCTTCATGCCGGAGATGATTGTCATCGTAATGCGGAATATTCTCGTCGCAATCCTCAAGATCAATCGAAAGGATACGCGCCGCCTGACGCCCGCGTTCGCGCCAGACAATCTCGCATTCTATGCGCGCGCCCTCGGGCAGCGTTCGCCGGCCATGATCTCGCAATACCGAAAAATGGATGAGGACATCCCCTTCACCGTCATCGGCGACAAGAAATCCGTAGCCGCGCGTTCCGTCGAACCATTTGACCGTGCCTGCGGCGCACTCGGCAATCGGATCAGCGGCTCGCTTGGGTGCGGCTTCGGTTTTCGAGCTTTCCGACGCAGCATTGTACACCACCGCGTTGTGAACGGAATTCATGACACAGTCCCCTACTGGGAAACTTCCTAACATAAATTCAGGGAATATCGAAGTATCTGAGCCCGGATTCGGGTCAATCGCCATGGTCGGGTGATATTCCGACTTCAGATTCAACAAATTTCCGTGCAATTTCATAAGAATGTCCGGCACGGATCATCGCCGCCAGTGCTTTGCGGCGGCGAAGCGGATCGAGAGGACTATCGGCGAAGGGGCCAATTCGGCGCTTGCGCGCAAAGACTTGCGCAGCTTCCCAAGCGCCGGCTTCGGCGATCTCGCGCGCATCCACAGCGTCCTGCTCCTCAATGCCTGCGGCATGAAGCGCAAGAGCGACTCGCCGTGCGCCATAGCCCCGTCGGCCTAGCGACGCCGCGCGCGACCGGGCAAATCCGGCATCGTCGATATAGCCCAGTCCGGCAAATTTTTCGGCAAGCGTCGCGACGGGAGGCGCTGTTTCGTCATGCCATCCGCGCTCGCGAAGCTTGCGGGCCAGATAGACCCGCAGCTTGGCGCGCGTAGTCGCATAGCGGCCGACATAATTCAGCGCGAGCTGCTCAAGCGAGTCGCCGTCCAGCGGTGGACGGGGCTTGGGAGGGGACTGGCGGGACACGCGCCATCTTTGTGCCATAGTCGAGCCGGATTTTGAACTCGGGTGTTCGGGTAAAAAGCGCGAAGCGAATGTTTGGCGGTCGCGCTATCTGATTTGGACGAGCGCGCCATTGCAAACAAAGGGATCGCAATCGCTGGATTTTCGCGTTCTCAAACGCCGGCGACAGGATAGCAGCTTATGACGACAGATTTGATACCGACGCCGATTCATGACGAATTGCCGCGCCGCTTCGCCGATTTCGATACGCTCGGCGAAGCGCTCGATTATGCCGCGACGGGCAACCGCGGCTTTAATTTTCACGATGCGCGCGGCAATCTCATCCGCCCCTATCCATTCGCGGAGCTGCGTCGCGACGCACTCGACCATGCCAAGCGCCTGATCGCATTCGGCATCGCGCCCGGCGACCGGGTGGCGCTGGTTGCCGACACCGAACCGCAATTCTGCGCACTGTTTTTCGGGGCAATTTATGCCGGCGCACTGCCCGTTCCCCTGCCGCTGCCAACATCCTTCGGCGGCAAGGATGGTTATGTCGAGCAGCTGGCCGTTCAACTCGCAAGCTGCGATGCGCAAATCCTGCTCTATCCCGACGAACTCGATGCGCTTGCCCAGCCAGCGGCCGAAGCACATAACCTCCCCGCCTACGGATGGGACGCCTTCGCCGAAGGCGCCGTGCCCGATACCGCCCTCCCCCGAGCCGGCCCCGATGATATCGCCTATCTTCAATATTCGAGCGGTTCGACACGTTTCCCGCATGGCGTGATCATCAGCCATCGCGCTCTGCTTCACAATCTCGGATCGCACGCCCATGGCATGCTGATCGGGCAGCGCGACCGGTGCATCAGCTGGCTGCCCTTCTATCATGACATGGGGCTGGTTGGCTGCATGCTCTCGATGGTCGCCAATCAGGTTTCGACCGATTACCTCAAAACCGCCGATTTCGCGCGCCGCCCGCTCGCCTGGCTCGACCTGATTTCGCGCAATCCCGGCACGTCGTGCAGCTATTCGCCGACCTTCGGCTATGACATTTGCGCGCGGCGAATCGGCAGTCAATCGAACGTCAGGGATCGGCTCGACCTGTCGCGCTGGCGGCTCGCCGGCAATGGCGCCGACATGATCCGGCCCGACGTCATGCAAAGTTTCACCGATGCCTTTGCCGATGCCGGTTTCGATCCCCGGTGTTTCGTGCCGAGCTATGGGCTGGCCGAAGCGACGCTCGCGGTAACCTTGATGCCGGCGGGTGAAGGCATTGTCGTAGAACTCGTCGAAGAGACCGAACTGTCGGGCGAGCCGAATAGGGACGGCGAACGGCCGCAACGCTACCGCGCGGTCGTGAACTGCGGCAAGCCGGTGCGCGACACCGTTATCGAAATCCGGGACGAGGCCGGCGATGCGCTGTCGGAGAGGGCAATCGGCCATATCTGGGTCAATGGACCGTCCATTATGGAAGGTTATTTCCGCGACCCCGAAGCGACTGCCGCCGCGCTGCACGACGGCTGGCTGAATACGGGCGATATGGGATATCTATCCGAAGGCTATCTCTATATTGTCGGTCGCGCCAAGGACATGATCATCATCAACGGCAAGAATCACTGGCCGCAGGACATCGAATGGGCAGTCGAGCAATTGCCTGGATTCAAGGCCGGCGACATCGCTGCTTTTGCGATTACACCGCCCGGCGGCGAGGAAACTCCGGCTGTGCTCGTCCAGTGCCGCACCTCGGATCTTAACGAACGCGCAAGATTGCACGATTTGATCAAAGACAAGGTCCGCTCAATCACCGGCATGAACTGCGTCATCGAATTGGTGCCGCCTCGCACGTTGCCGCGGACCAGCTCGGGCAAGCTCAGCCGGGCCAAAGCGCGCAATCTCTATCTCTCGGGCGAAATTCAACCCTATGATATCGCCGCCTGATCGCGCTCATAGCGATATAGCCTAAACCTCTCTTTAACCAAGCCAATCGTCAATTGGGTAAGCAATCTTCGGTTATTGTGCGCCGTGGAAGGGAGACCATGGCGGGCGACGATATTAATCAGCTGAGCTGGCTGACAATCCTGGGATTTCGCGAACAGCAAGGCGACGAATGGCGTTACATTCGGGCCGCTCAGCTGCGCGAGCTCAGCAGCAGTTCGCTGTTACCGATGGTCGCGGTGCTGCTCGCGTGCGGCATCGTCGTCTGGCAGCTTTGGGAATCCGTCCCAGCGCCGCTCATCCTATCGTGGATGGCGCTGCTTGTCATGGTGTCCTTATCGATTTCGGCGGCGCGAAAGCGCAACCTTGCCCGGCGCGACGGGGCCGCACGCGGCGATATCGGGCTCGCCGTCGCCCATTGCGCGATCCTCGGCTTCTTTTGGTCGGTTCCACCGCTCTTTTTCGCCGCCTATGCCGATACCGACCTGTTGCTGATGATTGCCGTGTTCAGCCTCGCGCTCATGGGTGCGTCGACACTTATGCTGACCGCGATACCGCTTGCCGGGCTCTCGATGATCGGCCTGATCGGCGCCAGCCTCACCATCATGCTCGCGCGCATGGGCCTGGAGATTCTCGCCAGTCTGGCGGCCTCCTATGCGATCTGCCTCGCCTATGCATTGCTCGTCAACGGGCGGGCGACGATCGACCGGCTGCGCAACACGCTCTCGCTCGACGAACAGCGCGACGTCGTCGATCTTCTGCTGCGCCAGAACGACGGCGCCAATTGCGATTGGCTCTGGCAGATCGACGCACGCAAATGCATCGTCGATCCGTCGCCGCGATTCGTCAGCGCGACCGGCATCACGGCGGACAAACTCGATGGCATGCCGCTGTTGCAGCTTCTCGTCGGTTCCGACTGGCAAAGCGCCAATCTCAGTGAGGAAGTTCGCGAGCTGATAGACATGCTCCAGCGCGGCGCGCGCTTCGGCGAACATCTTTTACCCGTCGAGATCGGCAACCAGCAGCGCTGGTGGAAGGTTTCTGGCATGCCAAGACTTAACCAGGACCGGCGCGTTATCGGCTATCGAGGCGTTATCGCCGACGTCACCGACCGCCAGGCTAGCGAACGGCGCACGCACAAGATGGCCCATTTCGACGGCCTGACCGGCCTCCCCAACCGCGCCTATACCAACCGGCTACTCCATGACCGCATTGCAGCGACCGTGGCGAACAAAGGGATTTGCGCGTTTTTGATGATCGACCTCGATCGCTTCAAGGCGATTAACGACACGCTTGGCCATCCGGTCGGCGACAAATTGCTCGAACAAGTCGCGCAGCGCCTCGACGGCCTGCTTGAACGCGGCGACAAATGCGGCCGGCTCGGCGGCGACGAGTTTGGCCTGATAATCGCCAACGCCGAGGATCGCTCGCGGCTCGATATGCGCGCCCGCGCCATCATCACCCAATTGTCGCGGCCCTATCGTATCGGCGATCATCTTCTCCACATCGGCGCCAGCGTCGGATCGGCGATGTGTCCCAAGGACGGCCGCAGCGCACCTATATTGCTGCGCAACGCGGATCTCGCGCTCTACAAAGCCAAGGAGAGCGGTCGCGGCATTCACGCCGATTTCGCGCCGCCCTTGCTCCACAAGGCGGAAGAGCGCCGGTCGATCGAATCCGCATTGCGCACCGCCCTGGAACGAGGCGAATTTCATCTTGCCTATCAACCTGTGTCCACCCTGCAGACGCGCGCGATCGCCGGATTCGAGGCACTGCTGCGCTGGACCAATCCGGAACTCGGTTCGGTCTCACCCGACAAATTCATTCCAATCGCCGAGGAGAGTAGGCTGATCGATTCGATCGGAGAATGGGTGCTTCGCACCGCTTGCCACGACGCAGCGCAGTGGCCCGAAAATTATCGGCTCGCCATCAATATTTCATCAGGGCAGTTGCGCAATCCCAATCTCGGCGCGGTTATCATATCGGCGCTCACCCATGCCGGACTGGAGCCGACGCGGCTCGAGATCGAGACTACCGAGGCGATTCTGGGTGCCGATAACGAGCAGGCGCTCAGGACGTTCGAACAACTCCGCAAACTCGGCGTCACCATAGCGCTAGACGATTTCGGCACCGGACATTCGACACTCGGCCTTATCGGCCAGACGCGCTTCAACTCGATCAAGATCGACCAGAGCTTCTTCTGGAATGCCGAAAGCGGATCGACGGCGAGTATCGCGGTGATCCGCGCGGTGATCGCCATGGCCGACAGTCTCGGTATTGCGACGATCGCCGAAGGCGTCGAGAATGAGCAGCAATTCGAACTCGCCCGCCAGTTGGGATGTCGCCAGGTCCAAGGTTATTATCTCGATCGTCCGATGGACGCGATGGCGGTGCGCGCGCTGACTCACGAAAGCGCCGCGCAAGCCGTCGCCTGATATCGGCGGCGCAGCGGGTCCGATACGCCTTATCTCCGCGGCATAACCCCCTTGCATCACCCGGTCCGCACGGCTAAACGCGCCATTCTTGGACTCGGAGGAGTGTAGCTCAGTTGGTAGAGCATCGGTCTCCAAAACCGAGGGCCGGGGGTTCGAGTCCCTCCGCTCCTGCCATCCGCCTCGATACTGGCCCGGCTTAAGCCGAAGCCTTGAAAGGTCGGCTGGGGGGTCCGAGATAGGAATGGTTCAGCTGGAGCTGGATTGGCCGAGGGGCCGATGTCGGCTTGCAGGTGTTTTGTGATTTGGCGATCAGGGATTGATAGTGGCGAAGATTAATCCGGGAGAATTCATCCGGCAGGTCCGTGCCGAGACGTCGAAGGTCGTCTGGCCGACCCGCCAGGAAACAATTCAAACCGGTATCATGGTGATGATCATGACGGCGATCCTCGCGCTGTTTTTTCTCGGCATCGATTCCTTTTTCAGCATGGTGGTCCGGTTTCTAATCGGCCTCGTCAATTAGACTTTCATACGGGACGCTCGCTTCATGTCGCGCTGGTACATCATTCATGCCTATTCGGGCTTTGAGAACAAAGTGCGCGACGCCATCATGGCCGAAGCTACGCGTATGGGGCTTGAGCAGCTTGTCGAGGAGGTCGAAGTGCCGACCGAGGAAGTGACCGAAATCAAACGAGGCAAGAAGGTCCAGACCGAGCGCAAATTCTTTCCGGGCTATGTGCTCGCCAAATTGAATATGACCGACGATGTCTATCACCTGGTAAAGAACACGCCGAAGGTAACGGGCTTTCTCGGATCGAGCGGCAAACCCCAGCCGATCAGCGAGGCCGAGGCTGCGCGCATCCTAAGCACCAAGGCAGAGGCAGCCGCGGCGCCCAAGCAGCGGATAGACGTCGATTACGAGATCGGCGATCAGGTCAAGGTGCTCGACGGGCCTTTCGCGAGCTTCAATGGCATTGTCGAAGAGCTCGATTTCGATCGCGCCCGGGTCAAGGTGTCGGTATCGATCTTCGGCCGTGCGACGCCGGTCGAGTTGGAGTTCGAACAGGTCGAACTGGTCAAGTAACGGATTTACTAGTTTCCGGACCGATCCGGGAAAATGCGCGGGAGGCAGGCCACTGCCGTTTGGACCGCTAAACTTGCAACAGAGTGAGAGAGAATAATGGCGAAGAAGATTGACGGTTACATCAATTTGCAGGTGCCCGCCGGCACCGCAAACCCCTCGCCGCCGCTCGGGCCCGCATTGGGCCAGCGCGGCGTTAACATCATGGACTTCTGCAAAGCGTTCAACGCCCAGACGCAGGACCTCGAAAAAGGCGCGCCGATCCCGACCAAGATAACGGTCTATGCCGATCGCAGCTTTACATTCATCACCAAGAGCCCTCCGGCGAGCTACCTGATCAAGAAGGCCGCGAAGCTCAAAAAGGGTTCGAAAGCGCCCGGCACCGAAATCGTCGGCACGATCAAGCGTTCGGCGCTGCGCGAAGTCGCCGAACAGAAAATGGCCGATCTCAACGCCAATGATCTCGATGCGGCCACCAAGATCATCGAAGGCTCGGCTACGTCGATGGGCCTCGAAGTGGTGGAGGGATAATCATGACCAAGATCAGCAAAAAGCGCCGGGCGCAGAACGAGAATGTCGATCGCGAAAAGCTTTACAGCGCCGACGAAGCGGTCAGGATCGTCAAGAGCAACGCCACCGCCAAGTTCGACGAGACCATCGAAATCGCGATGAATCTCGGCGTCGATCCGCGCCATGCTGACCAGATGGTCCGCGGCGTGGTCACGCTGCCTTCGGGTACCGGCAAGGATGTCCGCGTCGCGGTGTTCGCCAAGGACGCCAAGGCCGATGAAGCCCGCGAAGCCGGCGCCGATACGGTCGGTGCCGAGGATCTGATGGAAGCGATGCAGGGCGGCGATCTCAATTACGACCGGATCATCGCGACTCCCGACATGATGGGTGTCGTCGGTCGGCTCGGCAAGGTGCTCGGCCCTAAGGGGCTGATGCCGAATCCCAAGCTCGGTACGGTTACCCCGGATGTCGCCAAGGCGGTCAAGGACGCCAAGGGCGGACAGGTCGAGTTCCGCGCCGAAAAGGCAGGCATCGTTCATTCGTCGATCGGCAAGGCGAGCTTCTCCGAGGAAGACCTCAAGAAGAATTACGACGCCTTCGTCGGCGCAATCATGAAAGCCAAGCCGTCGGGCGCCAAGGGTCGATATGTTCGCAAGATCGCGATCAGCTCGTCGATGGGTCCCGGCGTGAAGATCGACACGGCCGAAGCGAGCGTCTAAAGGCGCGCGGCATCCCTGCCCCGGCAGGGATGCCGCAAAAGATTGGCGGCGGGCTTCGGCTCTCCGTCATTACCGTCCGAGACAGCGGGTGCCCCTTTGGGCTTAATCTCCCGCCAAGACGGGGAACGTTATTGCGGGCGCGCTCGTGCGATGGAGCGCCCGGTCTGCCGGAGGCTTTGGCCGACGCGCAGGCAACCGACCCCTCGGACATTGCAACGGACCAAAGGGCGCACAAGCGTCCCGCGGCCTATCCGGCTGGCGGATGTCCCGCCGGTCAAATGAAGGAGTGAGATATGAATCGAACTCAAAAGACCGAGGCGGTTGCCGAACTGAACCGTACCTTCACCGAGGCGGGCGTGGTCGTCGTGACCCGCAACCTCGGCCTCACTGTCGCTGAATCAAGCGATCTGAGGGCGAAGATGCGCGAAGCCGGCGCCAGCTTCAAGGTATCGAAAAACAGGCTCGCGAAAATCGCGGTCAAGGACACGACCTACGATCCGATCAGCGATTTGCTGGTCGGGCCGACGGCGCTGGCCTGGTCCGACGATCCGGTTGCCGCCCCCAAGGTGGTTGCCGATTTTGCGAAAACCAACGACCGGCTCGAGATCGTCGGCGGCGCGATGGGCGATACCGTCCTCGATGTTGCCGGGGTCAAGGCGCTGGCCGCGCTGCCCTCGCTAGACGAACTGCGTGCGAAGATTGTCGGGCTCGTCAACGCGCCCGCGACAAAGATCGCTCAGCTCATTACGGCGCCTGCAGCCAAGCTGGCCCGGGTGTTCGGCGCTTATGCCGCATCCGACGCCAGCTAATTTTCGATACCGATTGAGACGTAACCACATAGGGGCAGCGACCCCTGAAGAAGGAATACACAAATGGCAGATCTTGATAAACTCGTAGACAGCCTTTCCGAACTCACGGTTCTGGAAGCCGCCGATCTGGCGACCAAACTCGAAGAAAAATGGGGCGTTTCCGCCGCTGCCGCCGTAGCGGCGGCGCCGGCTGCCGCCGCTGAAGGCCCGGCCGCTGAAGAACAGACCGAATTCGACGTCATCCTTACCGGCGACGGTGGCAAGAAGATCCAGGTGATCAAGGAAGTTCGTGCCATTACGGGTCTCGGCCTCGGCGAAGCCAAGGCGCTAGTCGAAGGCGCGCCCAAGGCCGTCAAGGAAGGCATCAACAAGGCCGAAGCCGAAGAGATCAAGAAGAAGATCGAAGAAGCCGGCGGTACCGTCGAACTCAAGTAACGGGCATTGCATTCCGGCGCGATCCGGGATGACATAAATGAAGGGGCGGTTCCGCGAGGAACCGCCCCTTTTTTGTTGAGACCGCTTGGCCGTTAGGCGAGCTCGGGCTTGCGAATCCGCCGGCCGATTTGCGGCGTGCGCGGCGGCGATTTGGAAAGGTGCCGGTCTTCCGCAAGGCGCAACTGCCGATCGAGAAAACGGGCGCGGCTCAGTCGCTTCGTTCGCGTAAGGAACGGGTTTTCGGGGCTAGGCCTCTGATCGACACCGGCCTCGTAATAGCCGGCCGGATTGCTGAAATCGATCTTCTCGATCAGCGTTCCGATCGCCGCCGGCCGAACCTTCGACCGGTGCGTAGCCGTCGGAAGCGAAGCGAGAATGGGCATTCGCTGCCATATGGGCACCGCAGTATCCGGCGCAATAAGATTGCGCATCTGGGGCGTTCGCTCATCGGCGGCGAGCGGGAGGACAGCTTTGGCCCCAGCCGTATCGAACTCCTCATTGCGATTTCGACGTCTGCGGCTGAAAGCCACTATGCCAGCAGCGCCCCCAAGCCCGAACAGGGCAGCAAGCGCTGCGAGCAGCGTTTCATCGAAATTGTCCGAGGGCGCCACCACAACACTATCAGCCGCGCTTGCGGCGGGAGCGTTCGAATCGACTGGCGGCTTCGCAGCCAGCTTAGCGCTGTCGTCAAGCGACACTGTGGCAGCCTGTTCGAGCGTCGGCGACGGCGAAGCCTGAGCTTGAGCTCTCTCAATTTGGGTGGCGCGGCGCGCGGGCCGGGAGCGCGTCTGGGCAACCTCGGCGGGCGCCGTTGCTTCGGCCTGCGGTGTTACTTCAGGCGGCACGAAGCGCGAAGCGCTGGAGACCGGTTCTACTGCACGCGTGGATGGAGCAATGACCGTCCGGTAGCTCGTCGGAGCGGGCTTACTTGCCGATAATGG
>CAYQVL010000011.1:4111-13726 GCA_964420825.1 uncultured Sphingomonadaceae bacterium | reverse complement strand
GTTATACGACCGCCAATTTCTACAGCCTGTTCGGCAAGGCGACCGCGTGAAGTTGACGATCCTGGGCTGCGGGACATCGTCGGGGGTGCCGCGCATCGGCAACGACTGGGGCAATTGCGACCCCGCCAATCCCAGAAACCGCCGGCTGCGCGCCGCGATCACCGTCGAAAGCCGCGACACGCGGATTCTCGTCGATACCGGACCCGACCTGCGCGAGCAGCTGCTCGCCGCCGGTATCGACCACATCGATCATGTCATCTGGACGCACGAACATTCGGACCATTGCCACGGCATCGACGATCTGCGGCAACTCTATTCCAGACTCGACGGGCCGGTGCCTTGCTATGCGCGGCCGCGCACGCTCAAGGAATTGCAGACGCGCTTCGCCTTCGCCTTCAAGGGAACCGGCCCCTATCCCGCCTATCTTTCGAGCAATGAACTGCGGCGCCAAGCGACGATAGGTGGAATTACCGTTACCGCCGCCGATATGCCGCACGGCGCCATCACCTCGGCCGCGCTGCGCTTCTCGCACGGCGGCAAGATTATCGCGTATACGACTGATTTTACAGGACTTCCGGCGATGGCCTTGGAATGCGTTCGCGGCGCCGACATCTGGGTCGTCGACGCACTGCGCCGCAAGCCGCATCCGACGCATCCGCATCTCGCCAAGACGCTCGAATGGATCGCCCGGGCGAAACCCAAGCGCGCGATATTGACGCATATGGACCAATCGATGGACTATGCGGCGCTCGCCGCCGAACTCCCAAAGGGCGTTGAACCCGGCTATGACGGGATGGAAATCGAGTTATGAGATCGAGCCCGGGATGACCGAAGATCAATCGATGCAGATGCTTTGGGCGGTCGGCGCGCTGGTCCTCGTCGGCAGCGCTTTTTTCGCGCATCGCGTGCCGATCGGACGCGCCGCGAAAATGGCGCTCGCGTGGATCGCGATCTTCGCGATCGCCATGGTGATCGTTACCTTTCGCAATGACGTCAAGACGGCGAGCCAGCGCGTCTGGGCCGAGCTTGTCGGCGGCGGGCAGGCCGAGATCGACGGCGAAACGCTGCGGATCCGCAAGTCCGACGATGGTCATTTCTGGGTCAACGCCAGCATCAACGGCCATCAAGAGCGTTTCCTGATCGACAGCGGCGCCACGGTGATCGCCTTGTCGGTCGGTGCGGCGGCGCGGTCGGGCGTCGAGCCCGGGATGGGCTATCCGATGATGATGAGCACCGCCAACGGCATGATCGCCGCCGATCGCGCTACCGTCGGACGCCTCGACGTCGGACCGATCCGCCGCGACGAGATTGCGGTGGTGATCGCCGAGGAGTTCGGCGGGATGAATGTGCTCGGCATGAACTTTCTTTCGTCGTTGCGAAGCTGGAGCGTCGAGGGCGACTGGTTGATCCTGCGCTCATGATTGCTTCGGTGTCCTGCGCGAGACCACGTAGGGGGCCTTGGATCAATTTCGGGGCCGGTATCGATATATATTTTACATAATGTATATTATCGGGATAAAAGCATGAGTCGCGACGATACACCCCCGCAGCGCCAGACCGACCTCGGCGAAGCCATCGAACGGCTGACGGCGATCATGGCGCGGCTGCGCGATCCCGCGACCGGCTGCGCCTGGGATGTCGCGCAGGATTTCGCGTCGATAGCGCCTTATACGATCGAGGAAGCCTATGAGGTCGCCGACGCGATTGGCCGCGGCGATATGGCGGCGCTACGCGACGAGCTCGGCGATCTCCAACTACAGGTCGTTTTTCATGCGCGGATGGCCGAGGAAGCCGGCGACTTCGACCTGACGGCGGTGATTTCCGGCATCGCCGATAAGATGGTGCGCCGCCACCCGCACGTCTTCGGCGACGCGGAGGACAATCCCGGTTGGGAAGCGATCAAGGCGGCCGAGCGCGCCGAAAAGGGCGCGGCGAGCGCGCTCGACGGCGTGGCGAGATCCCTCCCCGCGCTGCTCCGCGCCGAAAAGCTCCAGAAGCGCGCGGCGCGCACGGGCTTCGACTGGCCCGACAAAAGCGGCCCGCGCGCCAAGATCGACGAAGAGCTGGGTGAAATAGATGATGCCGACAATGCTACTCAAACCAATGAGGAAGTTGGTGATTTTCTATTCGCAGCGGTCAATTACGCCCGTCATCTCGGGGTCGATCCCGAAGCCGCGCTGCGCGCCGCGAACGGCAAATTCGAGAGACGATTCCGCGCGATCGAGGCGATGGCCGGCGGCGGTCTTTCGGCGCTTTCGCTTGACGAGATGGAAAAGCTTTGGGCCGAGGCGAAAAAGGCGGAGTAACTTCGGACAGGGCCGGTACTGGGATGAGGCCCCTACTCCGCCGCCATCCGGCCACGAAAGCGCTGCCAATCGATCGCCGACAACTTGACGTCAATTCTCATAAGATCGTTATCAACATTTTGTTTTACCACACTTCCATTTTGATAGAGCCAGGCGAGCTGGTCGCCTTCGTCGAGACCGAGTTCGACATGATGGACGCGGCTTCCGCGGTCGAGCAGTGCGGTCATCGCGTCGCGCACGGCGTCGATCCCCTCACCCGTCAGCGCCGAGAGCAGAACCACATTTTCGCGGCGCTCGGCGTCATTGGCGACATCGGCGCGCGTCTCGGCGCCGAGCGCGTCGATCTTGTTCCATGCCTCGAGCAGCGGCCCGGCCCCCTCCCCGCCGGTTGCGCCGATATCGGCGAGAACGGCGGCGACATCAGCGCACTGCGCGGCGCTGTCGGGATGCGAGATATCGCGGACATGGACGATAAGGTCGGCGGCGTTTACCTCTTCGAGCGTCGCGCGAAACGCGGCTACCAATTGCGTCGGCAAATCGGCGACGAAACCGACGGTATCGGAGAGAATCGCCTTGTCGAGACCGGGCAGCGATATCTCGCGCATCGTCGGGTCGAGCGTCGCGAACAACAGGTCTTCCGCCATGACGTCACTTCCCGTCATCGCATTGAAAAGCGTGGATTTCCCGGCGTTGGTATAGCCGACTAGCGCGATCACCGGCCAAGGTGCCTTTTGGCGGCGCGCGCGGTGGAGCCCGCGCGTCTTGCGGACCTGCTCGAGTTCCTTGCGGAGTTTGGCCATGCGGTCGCGGATCATCCGGCGGTCGGCCTCGATCTGCGTTTCGCCCGGACCGCCGAGAAAGCCGAAGCCGCCGCGTTGGCGCTCGAGGTGGGTCCAGCTGCGGACGAGCCGGCCTGCCTGGTAGTCGAGATGCGCGAGTTCGACCTGGAGCCGCCCCTCGGCGGTGACAGCGCGCTCGCCGAAGATTTCGAGAATCAAACCCGTTCGGTCGATGACCTTGACGCCGAGCCCGTCTTCGAGGTTTTTTTGCTGGACCGGCGACACCGGCGCATCGACGATGGCGAGATCGGCCTCGACCATGCGAATATCGGCGGCGATCCGTTCGATCTGACCCTTGCCGAACAGGCTTGCCGGTCGCGCCTGGCGTAGCTTGATCGCCTGTTTCTCGACCACTTCGATGCCGATCGCCTCGGCGAGACCCGCTGCTTCGTCGAGCCGCGCATCGGCGTTGCGACTCACATCGCGGCCGAAATCGGGGAACAGGATGAGCGCGCGGGCGCCGCGCGCAAAGCCGTCGTCGGCTTCGCGGTCAAAAACGCTCAATTGCCGACGTCGGGATCCGCGCTGCCGAGATCGATCGGCTGCGTGGGCTGAATGGTGGAGATTGCGTGCTTGTAAACAAGTTGCGACTGACCGTCGCGGACCAGCAGCAGACAAAACAGGTCATAAGCGGCGACCGCCCCCTGGAGCATCACGCCGTTGACGAGGAACATCGTCACCGGATCGTTCTCGCGCTTGATCGCGTTGAGAAAGATTTCCTGTAGCAACTTGGCCTTTTTCTCGCTCTCGAACGCTTCCTCGATGGCCGAGATATCAAGTTCTCCGCCCGGCATGATCGTCGAGATCGCGTGTTTGTACACCAGCTGAGACTGGCCATCGCGGCGCAAAAGCACCGAAAAATTGTCGAACCAGGTAATCACGCCTTGAAGCTTGACGCCCTTGACGAGAAACATCGTCACCGGGGTCTTGGTCTTGCGCAGCGTATTGAGAAACATGTCCTGAAGGATATTGACCTTGTCAGCCATTATTGGCCTCCGTTTATTGGCGGGTCGCGGCCCGCTGAGCATCGTTGGTCGACGTCTTCGTCTGCCGGCGTTTGCGACGCCGCACCGACCATGTAGGTAGCCCGGCAGGCTCCTGCAATCAGTCGTCGCTCTTCTTGTTTTCGTTGATGCCGAGCGTCTTGAGTTTGCGGTGGAGAGCCGATCGCTCCATCCCGATAAAGGTCGCCGTCCGTGAGATATTGCCCGAAAACCGGCGAATCTGGACGCGCAAATATTCGCGTTCGAAGGTCTCGCGCGCCTCGCGCAATGGCGTTCCCATGATCGACTGCGTCCCCTTGTCTTGCGTCATCGGCATTTGATCGGCGAGGACCTCGGGCGGCAGCATATCGATGTCGATGCGCGCGATTCGATCGCCAGGGGCAAGGATGATCGTGCGCTCGACGATATTGCGCAACTGACGGACGTTTCCGGGCCAATCATAGGCCTGCATCGCGGCAATGGCTTCTTCGGCGATCTCGGGATTGGGGACACGGCGTTCGGCCGCGTAACGCGCGGCGAAATGCTCGACGAGCGCGGGAATATCCTCGCGGCGCTCGGCGAGCGGCAACAGGTGAACGGGCACGACATTGAGCCGGTAGAAAAGATCCTCGCGAAAGCGGCCCTCGGCGATTTCCTCTTCGAGGTCGCGCGCCGTCGCCGATACGACTCGGACATCGACGTTGACACGCCGCTGTCCGCCGACGCGGTTGAAACGCTGATCGGTGAGCACGCGCAGGATTCGTCCCTGCGTAGTCAGCGGCATATCGCCGATCTCGTCGAGAAACAGCGTTCCGCCGTGGGCCTGTTCGAGCAATCCGGGCCGCGGTCCATTCTCATCCTCGATGCCGAACAATTCCTCTTCGACGCGCTCGGGAGTCATCCGCGCCGCGCTGACGACGATGAACGGGGCTTTGGCGCGGTTGCTCCACAGGTGCAGCAACCGCGCGGCAACCTCCTTACCGACCCCCGCCGGCCCGGTGATCAGCACGCGGCTCCCCGTCCCCGCGACGCGCTTCAAGGTCGCGCGCACGGTGTTGATGGCGCTGCTGTTGCCGTTGAGCTCGTCGTCCTGACCGACACGCGCTCGCAGCGACGCATTTTCGCGGCGCAGCCGGTCGGTTTCGGTGGCGCGTGCGACGAGGTGAAGCAGCCGCGCCGCCTCGAAAGGTTTTTCGATGAAATCGACGGCACCGCGCCGGATCGCAGCGACGGCGGTATCGATATTGCCATGTCCAGAAATCATCAGCACGGGCAAGCTCGGATCGCGGCGCTTGATCTCGTCGAGCAGGTCGAGGCCGTCGAGTTTCGAGCCCTGAAGCCACACGTCGAGCAGGACCAGCGAGGGCCGCCGCTCATCGAGCGCCTGGATCGCCTGGTCGCTATTGGCGGCGGTGCGCGCATCATAGCCCTCATCCTCGAGCACGCCGGCGACCAGCTCGCAAATATCGTTCTCATCATCGACAACCAGAATATCCAGAGCCATGCGTTCAATCCGTCTTGCTGCGCGTGAGTTGGGTAAGGCTTTCGTCGGCGTCGCGCTCGGGCGAGCCAGCGTCTTCGAGCGGCCTCAGCGTGGCGAGATCGAAGGCCAGGCGGACACAGGTGCCGCCGCCCGGTAAATCCGAAAAACCGATGGTGCCGAAATGCTCCTCGACGATTTTCTTGACGATCGCCAGGCCGAGGCCCGTCCCGTTCGCGCGCGTCGTCATATAGGGTTCGGTCATGCGCTCACGTTGTTCGGGCAATCCGACGCCATTGTCGCAAATCTTGACTATCAGCCTGGCGTCTTCGATCCGGACTTCGACGCGGACCTCGCCGCCGCGCACGCGCTCGCCATATTTCTGTTCAATCGCTTCGACCGCGTTCTTGACGACATTGGTCAGCGCCTGGCCAAGCTGGCGGCGATCGCAGACCAGAGGCGGCAGATCGTTCGCGGTATCGAGTTCGAAAGAAATCTCGGGATGCGCGACTTCGTGGAGGAATACCGCCTGGCGGGCGATATCGACGATCGATTCCTCGCGGAACACGGGTTTGGGCATGCGCGCGAACGAGGAAAATTCATCGACCATCCGGCGGAGATCGCCGACTTGACGGATGATCGTTTCGGTGAGTTTGGCGAAAACGCCCGAATCGGGGCCGGCGGTCGCGCCGAAGCGGCGTTGCAGGCGCTCGGCGGCGAGTTGGATAGGCGTCAGCGGATTCTTGATCTCATGGGCAATGCGCCGCGCGACATCGGACCAGGCGGCGCGGCGCTGATCGAGCAATTGCTGCGTAATATCGTCGAAGGTCAGCACATATCCGCCCTGATCGGCGACGATCGTCACCGCGAGCGTGCGCGGATCGCCGCCCGCCGCCAGCTGGATGACGGCCTCCCTGGCATCGCCGTCGAGCAACCGATCGAGCTCGGGCGCGATATCGGCAAGCCGGCGATTCATCAGGCTCGCCTCGTCCGATTGCATGAGCTCGGCGGCCGAACGGTTGACGAGCCGAATCTGCCGCTCGCCATCGACCGAAACCACCCCGGCGGTGACGCTCGACAAGACGGCTTCGGTAAAGGCGCGGCGGCTATCGAGCTGATTGTTGGCGAGGACGAGCGCGCCCGTCTGCTCCTCGAGCGTGCCCGTCATGCTGTTGAACGCGCTGGCGAGCGTGCCGATCTCGTCCTGGCTGTCGAGTTCGGGTACGCGCGCCGAAAGATCGCCGCCGGCGACGCGCCGAGCCGCCTCGACGAGTTCGCTAACCGGCCGGACAAGCTTGTCGGCAACGGCCAGCGCAATCCAGATCGCCGCTGCGACAATGAGCAGCGAAATGACCAGCAGAGCGATGTTGAAGCGGAGCTGCATGATCCGGCCGCGATCGATAAGCTGGTTATAGTCGCTCAAAATCGCCTGGGCGCGCTCGGTCTGGATCTGCATCTGCGGATCGGAGGCGCGCGATGCATAAATCAGGTAATTCGACCGTCCCCCGAAGCGTGCGATCGCTTCGAAACGGTCGCCGGCGTCGCTGACCGCCGACTGGGTCTCATCGTCGAGCCGCGCGAGCAGCGCATCGGTGAGCCGCGCCTCAAGCGACTCCTCGTCGGGGTTGACGATCGCGACGGTTCGCACCTCGCCATTTTCGCCGACGGTGAAGATCGCAGCGTCGGAGAGTTCGCGCGCATAAACCTGAAAGGCGAAATTTTCGACGAATTCGGGGCTTTCGAACGACACTCTCTCGACCAATGGAGCAAGATCGGACGCCATGGTGCGGGTTTCGGCCTCGACCTCCTGGAGGCTTTCGAGATAGAAATCCTGGGCGAGGTCGCCGGCGTTTTCGAGCGTCGCGCGCGCGCGTTCGGAAAACCAGAATTCGACGCCATATTGGAAGAGGATCGAGGCAAAGATCACCACGAGCAGCGTCGGCACAGCGGCAATGCCTGAAAACAACGCCACGAGCCGGACATGGAGGCGGCCTTTGCCGCCGATCGGCGAGCGTGACGCCCTGCCCTGCGCAATGCGCCGCGCAATCAAAACCATCAGGAACATTGCCGGCATCAGGATCGCCACGAGTAGCGCCGCAGTCATCAGCGGCGTCAGCAGCACTTCGGCGAGGCCGCGATCGGCGAGGATAAAATAGGCCGCGAGACAGATAACGATCAGGACGGCAAGCGTCGCCCCCTCTACCCAGCGCATGAACCAGCGTTTGCGTATCAGCGCGCCGAATCCTGCTTCGCTCTCGCCGGGGTCTGTGGGGGCCGCTTCGCTTGCCATCGTTGCGCGCTTAACACAGTAAAGTTGCATAGAACACACAGTATCGGGGACAATTTGCAACAGCATGCCGCGCTGGGCCGGCGCTTCACCGCAAACCGCGGAGGCCTGGTTCTATCGGCGCGTCTGTGTTCGCAGGGCGACGCCGATCAGGCCGCCGCCTTGCTAAGCCACGGCTCATAGAAATCGCCCAGCAGCCGCAGAACGATGTCCGGATCGGGCTCCTGATTGGCGCGGTTGCGGAATTCGGCCGAGCCGGGGAGGCCTTTGGTGTACCAACCGATATGTTTGCGTGCGACCTTGACGCCGACATCGGCGCCATAAAGATCGAGCATGTCGCGATAATGCCCGAGAAGCACGCGATACTGTTCGTCGAGCGACGGATCGGGACGGCGCGCGCCGGTATCGAACCAGTGCATCATCTGGCTGAGCAGCCAGGGTTTGCCATAGGCGCCGCGGCCGATCATCACGCCGTCGGCTCCCGACTGGGCAAGCGCGGCTTCGGCGTCCTCGATCGAATTGATGTCGCCATTGACGATGACCGGCAGCGCCACCGCCTCCTTGACGTCGGCGACGAAGCGCCAGTCGGCCTGGCCGCGGTACATCTGGCAGCGCGTCCGCCCATGGACGGCGATCATCCGAGCGCCGAGATCTTCGGCGATATGCGCGAGTTCTGGAGCGTTGCGGCTGGCGTCGTCCCAGCCCGTGCGCATCTTGACCGTCACGGGAACATCGACGGCCTTGACCGTCGCTTCGATCAGCGATGCGGCAAGCGGCAGATCGCGCATCAGCGCCGATCCCGCGTCGCCATTGACGACTTTCTTTACCGGACAGCCCATATTGATATCGATTATCGCCGCGCCGCGCTGTTCGTTGAGCCTAGCGGCTTCGGCCATCGACTGCGGATCGCAGCCCGCAAGCTGCATCGAGACGGGATCCTCGATCGGATCCCAAGCCGCCTTTTGCAGCGATTGACGGGTTTCGCGGATCATCGCCTGGCTGGCGATCATCTCGGTGACGTTGAGCCCCGAGCCATAGCGCCGCACGAGCCGCCGGAACGGTCGGTCGGTCACCCCGGTCATCGGCGCGAGGATCACCGGCGTCTCGATTGTCACTCGACCGACGGAAATGGGAGCAAGGCGGGGCATGGCTGGGCGCCATCTAGTGATAAAGCCATTGGCGGGCAAGCCAAGGCTCGGCTAAGGAGCCGCGCTATGGGCAAGCAACCGGACATTACCGCACTGGTCGTCGCTGCCGGCAATGGCGAGCGTGCGGGCGGCGATTGTCCCAAGCAATTTCGCCGGATCGACGGGGCCACGGTGATCGGCCATGCGATCGACGGGCTTGCGGCGCATCCCGCGATAAGCGCGATCCGCGTCGTCATCGGCGAAGGCCAGGAAGCGCTCTATGCCGAGGCGATCGGCGGACGGGAAATCGGCGAGCCCGTCATCGGCGGCGCGACGCGCCGCGACTCGGTGCGCCAGGGGCTCGAGGCGATTGCCCGGTCGGGCGGCACCGATCTGGTGCTGATCCACGATGCGGCGCGGCCGTTCGTTCCGCGTGGCGTAATCGACCGGCTGATCGAGGCGTGTGCAAGTGCGACCGGCGCGATCCCTGTGTTGCCAATAACCGACAGCCTTTCGCGCAGCGACGGCAGCGGCGTGCGCCGCGAGGATTTCGTCACCGTCCAGACACCGCAGGCGTTCGCTTTTCCCGACAT
>CAYQVL010000011.1:0-4101 GCA_964420825.1 uncultured Sphingomonadaceae bacterium | reverse complement strand
CTGGGACAGTGCGGCCGACGCCACCGACGATGCCGAGATCGCGCGCGGCGCGGGCCTCGCCGTTGCGACCGTCGAAGGCGATCCGCTGCTCAGAAAGCTCACATTCGCTGAGGACTTCGAGAATGACGCCCCCTCCCCCGGCCACATCGCCCGGGTTCGCACCGGCTTCGGCTACGACGTCCACGCCTTCGCGCCCGGCGATCACCTGTGGCTCGGCGGCGTCCGTATCGACCATGACCGCGCGCTCGCGGGCCATTCGGACGCCGATGTCGCGCTCCATGCGCTGACCGACGCGATTCTCGGCGCGCTCGGCGAAGGCGATATCGGCAGCCATTTTCCGCCGAGCGATCCGCAGTGGCGCGGCGCGGCTTCGCAGATATTCCTCGAACATGCGCGCGATCTTGCCCGGCGGCGGGGCAGCGATATCTGGCACGTCGACCTGACGATCATCTGCGAAGAACCCAAGATCGGTCCGCACCGCGACGCGATGCGCGAACGCATTGCCGCGATACTTGCCTTGCCGCTCCAATCTGTGAGCGTGAAGGCGACGACGACCGAGCGGCTCGGATTTACCGGGCGCGGCGAAGGCATTGCCGCACAGGCGGTAGCAACTTTGGGCGGGGATACGCATTGATACCGAAAGCCATGGATACAATTTTACCCAGCACACTCGTAAATTGCGCCCGCAAAGTCGTCGAAGCCAATCGCGCGGCGGGTCTGCGCGTCGCATTGGCCGAAAGCTGCACTGGCGGTCTCGTCAGTACCGCATTGACGGCTATCCCGGGTTCCTCGGACATTCTCGATCTCAGCCTGGTCACCTATTCAAATGACGCCAAGATGCGGTTGCTCAATGTCAACAAGGAACTGCTCGACATTTTCGGCGCCGTTTCTCCCGCGGTCGCTTGGGCGATGGCGCTCGGCGCGCTGGCGCAGAGCGAGGCCGATGTCGCGGTAGCGGTGACGGGCATCGCCGGACCCGACGGCGGCAGCGAGCTAAAGCCCGTCGGCACGGTCGTTTTCGCCAAAGCGCAGCGCGGCGACGATCCTGAAAGCGTGGCCGCCGATCAGAAATGTTTCGGCGATACCGGCCGCGGCGGCGTTAGGCTTCAGGCCGCGTTATGGGCGCTCGAACTGCTGATGCCGGGACGCGAGATCGAGGTTGCGCCATAGAGATCGTCGGCGCGCGCTTCGAAGGCCCCGGTCATCTTGCGCAACGCCTTGTCGAAGACCTGGCCCGCCAGCGCTTCGAACACACGGTTGCGAAACGCGAAATCGACGCAGAAATCGAGCTCGCAGCCGCTCTGCCCGTCAGGCCGGAAGTGCCACTCATTGTGGAGGAATTTGAGCGGGCCATCGACATAATCCACATAGATCCGCTCGGGTCGGCGCTTGTTGACCTTCGACGTGAAGGTCTCGCGCAGCGATTTGAAACCGGCAACCATATCGGCAACCATCTCGGTCTCGCCGTCCGACCGGATACGCGTCGCCACGACCCAAGGCAGAAACTCTTCATACCGTCCGACATCGGCGACGAGATCGAACATCTGTTCGGGCGTATAAGGCAATCGCCGGGTCTCGGTGTGGCGCGGCATCGGGCGGTCAGCCGGCGCGCTTGGCCAGTTTCGCCTCGCGCGCGGCGCGCATCTTCTCGAAATCGTCGCCGGCGTGATAGCTCGAGCGGGTAAGCGGGCTTGCCGCGACGAGCAGAAAGCCCTTGGCGCGGGCGATCGCGGCAAAACCGTCGAACGCTTGCGGGCTGACGAAATCCGCGACCTTGGCATGGCGCGGCGTCGGCTGGAGATACTGGCCCATGGTCAGGAAATCGATATCGGCCGAGCGCATATCGTCCATCACCTGGTGAACCTCGAGCCGCTCTTCGCCGAGCCCGAGCATGACGCCCGATTTGGTGAAGATCGACGGATCGTGGCGCTTGACCTGTTCGAGCAGCCTGAGCGAAGCATAATAGCGCGCACCGGGACGGATCGTCGGATAGAGCCGCGGTACGGTTTCCAGATTGTGATTATACACGTCCGGCCGCGCCTGAACGATAGCTTCTACAGCGGCTTGTGACTTATTTCTAAAGTCAGGCGTAAGGATTTCGATGGTCGTATCGGGCGTCGTGCGGCGAAGGGCCTCGATTACCTTGACGAACTGGCCGGCGCCGCCGTCGGGAAGATCGTCGCGATCGACCGAGGTGACGACGATATGTTCGAGCCCGAGCTCGGCGGCGGCGTCGGCGGTGTGCTGGGGCTCGCTCGCATCGACCGCGCGCGGCATTCCCGTCTTGACGTTGCAAAAGGCGCAGGCGCGCGTGCAGATATCGCCGAGAATCATCACCGTCGCGTGCTTTTTGGACCAGCATTCGCCGATATTCGGGCACGCCGCCTCTTCACACACGGTGTTGAGGTCGAGCTCGCGCATCAACTTGCGCGTTTCGCTGAAGGTCTTGCCAACCGGCGCCTTGACGCGCAGCCAATCGGGCTTTCTCGGGCGTGGCGGGCGCGTAACGGCGGGATCGATAGCGGTTGCGTCGGTCATGCCCGGCAGATAGCGATGTCGACCCGGGCTTGCTAGCCCTCGCCCGCTCTGGCAGCAGAAATCCATGACATATTTCGCAGATCTGATAAGAGGCTATCACCGCTTTCGCGAGACCGGCTGGAAGGCCGAACGCGCGCGTTGGGCCGAGCTTTCGCAGGGACAATCGCCCAAGGTGATGGTCATCGCCTGTTCGGACAGCCGCGTCGATCCGGCGCAGATATTCGGCGCCTCGCCCGGCGACGTGTTCATCGTACGCAACGTCGCAGCGCTTGTTCCTCCTTTCGAGACCAGCGAGGGGCTGCACGGCGTTTCGGCGGCGCTCGAGTTCGCCGTCACGCAGCTCGAGGTCGAGGAAATCGTGGTGATGGGGCATGGAATGTGTGGCGGGTGCGCGGCGGCGTTGCAGGACTCCTTTCGCGATGCGGCGCGCGGCGCAGGCGGGTTTATCGGCGACTGGATGGGCTTGCTCGACGAAGCACGCGAGCGCACTGTGGCCGAGCATGGCCAAGGCCAGGCGGCGCTTGACGCGATGGAACATGAAGCCGTCAAGGTCAGCCTCGCCAATCTGCGCAGTTTTCCGTTCGTCGAGACGCGCGAATCCGCCGGAAATCTCAAACTTCACGGCGCCTGGTTCGCGATCAGCGGGGGCATCCTTCATCTGCTCGACGAGGCGTCTGGATCCTTTTCCCCCGCCTGAAAGCGCCTGCGCTGGCGTCATGACGTCAAACACGGTATATGAAGCCCGGTGAGCCGCGCAATGCGCCAATAGGAGGGTCATATGAACTGGAAGATTATCCCCGATAGCTGGGCCGGGCCGTTGCTCAGCCTGTTGAGGATTGTAACCGCGCTGCTATTCATGGCGCACGGTACGCAGAAGTATTTCGGCATACCGCCTTCGGACGGTGGCCCTCCGCCGCTGTTCAGCGTGATGGGCATCTCGGGGCTATTCGAGATCGTCTTCGGCGTGCTTATCTTGATCGGCTTGATGACACGCGTTTCGGCGTTTCTAATGTCGGGAATGATGGCGATCGCCTATTGGATGGTTCACTTTCCGATGTCGCCCTATCCGTCAATCAATCACGGCGAGCCAGCGGTGCTGTTCTGCTTCATTTTCCTCTATATCGCCGCGGCCGGCCCTGGCCCGTGGAGCGTCGATGCAAGCCGCGCGCCGGCCTCCTGACCGATAGGCTTGCGCGCACCGGGGTAGCCAGCGCGCGCAAGCCTGCTATTCCCGTCGCATGCAAGCCGGACAGATAATCTCGCTCGCGCTCTATTTTGCGTTGATGCTCGGCATCGGATTTTATGCCTGGCGCAAATCGACCGACAGCAGCGAGGGCTATCTGCTCGGCGGGCGGCAATTGCCTCCCGCCGTCGCCGCGCTTTCTGCCGGTGCCAGCGATATGTCGGGATGGCTGCTGCTCGGCCTTCCGGGCGCGCTCTACGCGACGGGGCTTGTCGAGGCGTGGATCGGCATCGGTCTATTCGCCGGCGCGCTGGTCAACTGGATCGTCGTCGCACCGCGATTGCGCGAACAGACCGAGAGGCTCGGCAACGCGCTGACCA
>CAYQVL010000010.1:0-13829 GCA_964420825.1 uncultured Sphingomonadaceae bacterium | reverse complement strand
GCGACCAGCATCGCGGCTGGTTCCAGTCGAGCCTGCTCGAAAGCTGCGGCACGCGTGGGCGGGCGCCCTATCACCAGCTGCTGACGCACGGCATGACGCTCGATTCGAACGGCCTCAAAATGTCGAAAAGCGTCGGCAACACGCTCGATCCGCAAAAGATAATAGACGTCAACGGCGCCGATATCCTGCGGCTCTGGGCTTCGACCGTCGATTATACCGAGGATCACCGTATCGGCCCTGAAATCCTCAAGGGTGTCACAGACATGTATCGCAAACTGCGGAATTCCTTCCGCTATATGCTCGGCGCGCTGCATGATTTCGACGAGAGCGAGCGCATGGCCGTGGCGGATATGCCCGCACTCGAACGCTATGTGCTCCATCGGCTGACCGAGCTCGACGCGACGCTCAAGGATGCTGTCGGCGATTATGCCTTCAACCGTTACGTCCGTGCGCTCACCGATTTCGCCAACGAGGACCTCTCGGCCTTCTTCTTCGATATCCGCAAGGACTGCCTTTATTGCGACGCACCGGACGACCCCAAGCGCCGCGCCTATCGCACCGTCCTCGACATGCTGTTCGGCGCGCTCGTGCGCTATGCCGCGCCGGTGCTGTGCTTTACCGCCGAAGAAGCCTGGCAAACACGCTATCCCGAGGTGCCGTCGGTACATCTCGAAGACTGGCCCGAAATCGATGGCGGCTGGAACGACCCGGCGCTCGGCGGGAAATGGGATAGGATTCGTTCAGCGCGAGATCAGGTCACCGAGGCTATAGAGCCTTTGCGGCGTGACAAAATCGTCCGATCGAGCCTCGCCGCCGATATTACCATGCCCGAACTCGCCGAGGCCGATAGCGCGGCATTCGCCGAAATCTGCATCGTCGCTGATGTCCGCTATGCAGGGGATAAAGTTGTCGTCACCAAGACCGACAAGGCCAAGTGCGGCCGCTGCTGGCGTCATCTTCCTGATGTCGCCGAGGATGGCGATTTATGCGGTCGATGCGGGGATGTCGTGAATGGATGATCCGATGAGATTTCCCGACTTGGGGTGTGTGACCTGTGTCAACTTCGGAGCGGCGCGATGACCGCGCTGCGCCGCCACGCCCTGCTCGGCTATATCGTCGCCGCGCTCATAGTCGTCGTCGACCAGGTTTCGAAATACTGGATTATCACGCTGCTCCAGCTGCCGCAGCGCGGCGTTATCGAGCTGCTGCCCATCCTCAATTTCCAGTGGGTCGAAAATCGCGGCGTCTCGCTCGGCATGCTGACCGCCTCGTCGGACAGCCAGCGCTGGCTGCTCGTCGCGCTGACCGGCGCGATTTCGGTCGGGGTGGCGATCTGGATCTGGCGCGAAAAGCGCGCGCAGGATGTGCTGGCGCTGGGCCTTGTGCTCGGCGGCGCGATCGGTAATCTCTCTGATCGTGCGCGTTACGGCTATGTCGCCGATTTCATCGATCTGCATTTCGGCGACTTCCAGCCCTTTTTGGTCTTCAATGTCGCCGACGCGGCGATTACGATAGGCGTAGTAATTTTGGTGTTGCGGGCTTTTCTGCTACGCGAAAAACCCGAACCGGCGGAGAATGTATAACATGCGTAAGATTATCCTAGCGACGAGCCTTGCGGCGGCGACCCTCGGCCTTGCGGCCTGCGGCGCGGGCCGTGACCGGCCCGACGAATTTCTCGTAACGCGTTCGGCCCCCCTCGTCATTCCTCCCGATTTCGCGCTGACCCCGCCGCGCGCCGGCGAACCGACCGCGCGCGGCGCCGATTCGAGCGCCCAGGCGTTGCAGGCGATGTTCGGCGGTCCCGCTCCGCGCAGCGCCGCCGAAGGCGCGCTGATCAATCAGGCCCGCCCGCAAAATTCGGAGCCCGGCATCCGCAGCGAAGTCGGCGATCCCGAAACCCAGGCGGTCGATTACGGCGCGATGACGCGCGATATTCTCAACGCGCCCGAGGGAGACGCCCCCGAAGCGAGCGTTTCGACGCCGCAATAAGGCGCCGCGGGAGGCTTGCGCTTAGAAGCTGATGGCGAACGTACCGACGAGGGTCGCGTCCAGCCCCGCTATCGAGGGCGCATTGGTATCGATATAGGCGACGCCGATCGTCGCCGGGCCAAGCACATAATCGACGCCGATCGACCAATCGAGATAGTCATTGTCGGTATCCACCGACAGGCTGCCATTGGTGTAACCCAGATGTCCATTGACCGTCAGCGGCGTGTTGGGGATGCCGATGCCGAGTTCGCCGTAGACATAGAGGTTGTCGTTATTGCCCAGCGCGTCCTGGTCGAAGGCATAGGCGAAACCGGTCGTCAGCTGCGCTGGCCCGATGCTGTACGAGATCGCGGCATAGGGCTCGAAATAGTCGGTGGGGAAATCGGCCCGCGTCCCAGCGACGACGATATTGTTGTTGGCGTTGGGGTAGTAATAATAGAGCATACCGACATCGACTTCGACGCCCGATCGCAGCTCGCCGCGCCAACCGGCATAGATGTCGATCTCGGTATGACCGAGGCCGATCGTATCGCCATTGTCTTCGAACACGCCGGTTTCTTCTTCAAGCGAAGATCCCCAGGTGCCGAGATAGAAACCGCTCATATGCGCGAGGTCGATGCCGCCTTGGATCGCAATGTCTTCGCCGCTGAACGAAACGCCGCGAAAACGATAGTCGGTGACCAGCGCGGCATTGCCCGAAAGGCTGAAGCCGCCGCCTATATCCTGTTCGGCGAATGCCGGCGTGGCGGCGGTCGAGACCGCCAAGGCGGCGAGGCTTAAGAATGGAGTGCGCATGGGGGATCCTTTTGATCGTTGAACTCTGCTTGGTTCATCCCTGCGCGCCGCTCAACCCTTTTCCCGATGGGTGGGCCGATCCGGCTGTCACTAATTTTCTTGCCCTATCTCGCATCTGCACACAAGCGCATAAGCCAATTTTCCGCCATAGAGCGCAATTCTGTTGCTGCAACGCAACAATTTCCGGACAGGCATTTGAAAGTTAGTCGAATTTTAGCACAAGCCCGCAATGATCGCCCAGATCCGTTCACAGGAGCGCCCAATTGAACATCGAGCATCAAGTCGTGCCCGCCATCGCACTGGATACACCACAGCGCGCCAAATGCGTTTCCGATCAGATAACGCAGCTTTGTGCGGTGCTCAGGCTCGTCGAACGCATCGCAGCCATCAAGAGCAATCGCCCACCGGTCGATCAGGCGGCGCTCGTGCATGAATATTGCCACGCCTGCGGCATCGCGCAGCGACGCGCCCGGACGCTCATCGAGCAAGCAACGGCCGTCGCGGTAGCCGGCGTCACCGCACTACTCAATCGAGATGACCGATCTCCTTCGATTGCAGCTGCATGTCTCGCCACCGAGCTTCGCTCCGTGCTTCGCATTCTCGCGGCCACTGTCGGACGTCAGTCGGCTGGCTCCGCGGAACCCGGATACGGCTTAGCGCTCGGTGCCTCGCGAAGCGCCTCGGGCTTACCGTCGGGCCAGTTCTTGATGTGAAGATCGCGCTGCGGGAACGGGATTTCGATTCCTTTTTCCTTGAACTTCCACCAGATGCGATTGAGGATGTCCGAGCGCACACTGCCGACGCCGGCCTCGGGATCCTTGATCCAGACGAGCACTTCGAAATTGACCGAACTGTCGCCGAATTCCTTGAGCCAGATATTGGGCTTGGGACTTTTGAGTACGCGCTTGCAATCGACCGCCGCCTCAATCATCAATTCCTGCGCGAGCTTGATGTCGCAATTATACGACACGCCGACCTCGATATGGACGCGCACTTCGAGGCTCGAATAAGACCAGTTTTCGACCTCTTCGATCATCAGATTCTCGTTCGGAATCAGATGCTCCTTGCCGTCGCGCGTAATGATCGACACGGCGCGGACGCCAATCTTGTTGACCCAGCCGAAGCTTTCGCCAACGGCAATGACGTCGCCCGGCTTGATCGACCGGTCCATCAAAAGGATGAGGCCGGCGATGAGGTTGCCGACCGTCTTCTGCATGCCGAAACCGACCGCGAGCCCCAATGCCCCGCCAAAGAATGCCAGTGCCGTGAGATCGATGCCGAGGATGTCGATACCGATGAAGAATGCGGCGACGATAATCGTTACCGTCGCTAGCTTGTCGACGAGCAGCTTTTGTGTGGAATCGAGACCCTTGGCGCTTTTGATCGAGTGACTGATAATGCGGTGGATGACGCGAACCAGCGCGAACAGGGCAACCCCGGTGATCGCGATGGTGAGCACCGTCAGCAGCGAAATCCGGTTGTCGCCAACGGTGACGCCGATCCGATCGAGGATGAAGGTGACGCGCTCCAGCCCGCCGACCGCGTTGATGACGATGACGGCGAAGGTGATGAAGCCGAGCGCGAAGGCAATCCAGCGCTGAAAATTGACCGCGCGGCAGATGTGCCAGACGAGATAGCCCGCGCAGATACCCCAAGCCCCGCCGATGATGAGATCGGTAAACGTCCACCAGTCCATCGCGAAAAAGGCGATGGCGAGAATAATCGAGACGGTAGCATGATTGATAATGCGGACCATCCGCGTTCCGAGACCTTCGGCGCGCTCGCCGGCGACAAGGTTCCAGACCCCGGTGAGATGACGCCCCGCCATGCGGCTGACGATCCAGCCGGCAGCCATTCCGAGCGCGACGAAGAACAACCCGATCGCAGCGGCGAGCCAGTTGAGGTCATCGGGCAGCGGAATGCCGACTCTTGTCAGCAGCGCAATTACGTCCTGCATGACGTCTTCTCGAATCTTTCAAGGCCCTTCGCAAGGTCCGCTATCAGGTCATCGGGATCTTCAAGGCCGATGTTGAAGCGGATGAGCGGCCCCTCGGCGCTCCACATGGTCGCACTACGGCAACCATCCGGCGTGACCGGAAGCGCCAAGCTTTCGTAGCCGCCCCAGCTATAGCCAATGCCGAACAACCCCAGTTCGTCGATCATCGCGGCGCTTGCAACGTCGTCTCCACCCTTCATCACGACAGCAAACAGTCCCGATGCGCCGGCAAAATCGCGCTTCCAAAGAGCGTGCCCCGGGCAATCCGGAAGCGCGGGATGCAGCACATGGGCGATTTGCCGTTGTTCGGCGAGCCATCGCGCAACGGTCAAGCCATTCGCTTCATGTCGGCGCAACCTCACGTCAAGCGTCCTGAGCCCGCGCAGCGCCAGAAACGCGTCATCGGGCCCAACGCAATGGCCGAGCTGCTGAGCGGTCTGCCGCAGCGCTTTCCAGCAATCGGGTGCGGCGGTTACCGAACCGAGCATCGCGTCCGAATGGCCGACGATATATTTGGTCGCGGCGAGGATGGCGAGATCGACACCCTTTTTGATCGCCGGGAAGAAGAGCGGCGTCGCCCAGGTATTGTCGAGCAGCGTCACCACGCCATGCGCTTTGGCTGCCGCGCAGATTGCCGGGACATCCTGAACTTCAAACGTCAGACTTCCAGGGCTTTCGAGCAAGATCGCGCGCGTTCGCGCGCTGAACAGCGAGGCGATTTCTCCTCCCAAAGCCGGATCGAAATAGCGCGTCGTCACGCCATAGCGTCTCAATAATCCGTCGGCGAACGTCCGGCTTGGCGCATAGGCATTGTCGGTGATGAGCAGTTCATCGCCCCTGCGCAGCACGCTAAGCAGCGCGCCGGTGATCGCCGCCAGCCCGGATGGGTAGAGCATCGTCCCGGCGGCGCCCGGCTCGAGCGCGGTCAGGGCTTCGGCGAGCGCCCATTGGGTCGGCGTGCCTCGGCGCCCATAGTAGAATTCGCCGTCGCTATTGCCCTTCGCTCCCTCGCGCAGGTCGGCAACGGTATCGAACAAGATCGTAGAGGCATGCCAAACTGGTGGATTGACGACTGCGCCGGTCCACTTTTTGCGGCGTCCGCCGGTTACCAGCCGCGTGGCCGGATTGCTGTCCGACAGGCCGCCGGTCACGCTGCCCCGGTGGCTTTCTGGGTATCGGGCCGGCTGCCCCACTCCGCCCAGCTACCGTCGTAAAGCGCGACATCGTCCTTGCCGAGCAATCGCGCACCGAACAGCAACACGGCCGCCGTCGTTCCCCCGCCGCAGGTCGTTATCATCGGCTTGCCAAGATCGACGCCAGCGGCCTCGAAAGCGGCTTTGAGGTCGTCGCCGCGCTTCCACGTCCCATCATCGTTGAATAGGTCACCGTGCGGCACATTTTTCGAACCGGGAATATGGCCGGGAGTGACGGCGGGGCGCGGCTCGGGATCGTCGCCACGAAACCGCGATTGCGGCCGGGCATCGACGATTTCGGCGCTATCGGTTCCCACGAGCTCCCTGACGGCGTCGATGTTGCGCACCGAGCTGTCGTCCTCGAATACCGTGAAGTGGCGATGACGAACCTGCTGCTTGCCCTGTTCGAGATCGCGGCCTTCCGCCTTCCATTTGGCTAGCCCGCCATCGAGTATGGCGACATTGTGCGCGCCGAAGACGTCGTTGAACATCCACCAGGCGCGCGCCGAACTGTGCAGCGGCGAATTGTCGTACAACACAATCCGCCCGCCATCGCCGATTCCAATCGACTGCATCCGGCTGGCGAATTTTTCCGCAGGCGGCAGCATCCCGGGGAGATCCGAAGACGTGTCGCGTACCTCTTCGAGATCCATGAACACGGCGCCCGGTATATGCTCGAAGCCGTATTCGGCCTTTGCGTCGCGGCCCGCATCGGGCAGGAACTGCGTGGCGTCGACGATATGGAGATCGCTCGCCCCCATTTCATTGGCGAGCCATTCGGTCGAAACGAGCTTTTCCATGAGCGCTTGTGGTCCTGTATCTGGGTGATTCTCACCCCGACACTTAGCCACGCCCTCCGACCTAGTCGAGGCCTTCAATCAGTTCACGGGACGCGCCCCCGAGGGCATCTGCAGAATACGGCAGCCGATCGCCCGATGTGGCGCGATCGCGGCGCCGAGCCTGAACGGTGCAATCTTCGCAGTCTGCGGCCGATGCTCCTGACCGATCAGCACCGGCAGATGCAATTCGTGCAGACCGCCTTGAGCATCGGTATAGCGCGGGAATAGATCGACGATCGGCAACAGCATCTGCGCGCCATCGGCCGGGATCGGATGAAAGCTTTGCGTCCCGAGCCCCACTTCGCCTTCATGAACTGCCGCATCGCCGGGGCGGAGCGCATCGAAGAACATACTCGGCAGATTGGTTCGCGCAGGTGCTTGGATCGCCGAACCGTCGGCACTGCGCATCGCAACATTGACCGACACATCCGTGACGATCTCATTGCAAATGTTGCTCAGCGTCAGCCGGAACGCGACGACGAGCCCTTCCGCCGACAGCCGCACCTTGAGCGGTTCGAAATTCATGTCTATCCGCGATGGCCCCGCCGGCGTGGGTGCTGCTGGAACTGCAGGCGCTACGGGCTCCAGCGGCTGCGCAGGAAGCTGGCCCGGCGATCGCGTGCCGGAGCGTTTGGCCGGTGTCGGGAGCCTTGGCGACAGGGGCACAGTGGCGATCTCCGGGGTCTGAACATCGTCGAACGCGCGCCGCCGGCGAAAAACCAAGGTGCCGACCCCCATCACAATCAGCAAGAGGGCGAGCAACGCCGGCCAGAGCGGAAAGCCGCCATCGCTCTCGGGGGGGATCAGTTCGGGTGCCGGCAACGCCGCAACAGGCAGTTCGGGAAGTTGCGGTGCCGATCGAGCATTCTCCATAGGCTGCGCAGCCGTATCCGCCGGAGGCCGAGGCGTGACGACCGTGTTGCTCGCCTGTCGGTCTTCGGCCTGCTCGGCCCTAGCACCGGTTTGACGCGCGGCGGTAACCGGGCGCGAAGCCTGCGGGTCTCTGGGTTCCGTTCGCACAGAGGCGGCTTCGGGTGCCTGCCGGTCGGAAGGAACTGGCCGCTCGGGCTGCGCTTGGCCTTGCGTTCGGGCCTGAGCCGGTGTTTCGCTCGCCCGATCGGTATCGGTGATAACGCGTGGCGGCGGCAAGCCGGGCCCGGTGGGTCCCTGTGCGCGCGACGGCGGTTCGCGCGTCTCGCCCGGAGGCAAGCTGTAGATTGGCGCGGGCGGGCGTGCCGCAGGCGCGTCGGTTGCTTGCGCGCCAAGTGTCGTAGTCGGCGCCAAGACGCCAAACACCGCGGCAAAAACCAATGCAAATCGACGTCGCACGAACCCGAATCCCACTTTATTTACCTATCCCGTTGCCGCCATTTCCAGGGCCGCCGGCGGTTAATCTCCAGTGAACCGCGCACCGGCAATGACACGAAGCGGCAAATAGCCTAGATGAGCCGCCATGGAAGCCAAATATCTCGGCCGTAACGCCCCTCTCCCCGCTTCGCCCGGCGAAGCGTCGCTCGACTATGTGCCGAATCCGCATGCCGGACAACTCTATTGCGTCCGCTTCGCGGCCCCCGAATTTACTTCGCTTTGTCCGGTTACCGGCCAGCCCGATTTTGCGCATCTCGTTATCGACTATGCGCCGGACGGCATGATCGTTGAGAGCAAGTCTCTAAAGCTGTTTCTCGCAAGTTTCCGTAACCATCGGGCGTTCCACGAAGATTGCACGGTCGGAATTGGTGCACGACTGTTCAAGGAGATGCAACCGCAATGGTTGCGCATCGGCGGATATTGGTATCCGCGCGGCGGCATACCGATCGACGTATTTTGGCAATCGGGCCCGCCGCCTGACGCGCTTTGGCTTCCCGCTCAGGGCGTGGCGCCGTATCGGGGACGCGGCTAGCCGACCGGTCCCTGCTTACGGATCAGGTTGCGGGAGATCTCGGGCAGCTTGATCCCGAGCAGTGCGACATTCTGCGTCGCAAGGCGATGTTCAACGCGGTAAACAGCACAAAACCCCAGCCGGCCGAGATTACCGGCGGCCATGGGCGCGGCGATCATAGCATCGATCGAGGCTGCCAATTTGGGTATTTCTATGATTGACGTGATTTTGCCTGCAGTCCGAGGCGTTATATCCGCCGCATTCACTTTACTGACATGTTTGTAAGCTATAGTGTCACCAGACACTGTAACCGAGTAGAAGTTTTTTGACCGACACCGCAATCCCGCGCCACGAGTTCGATATCGACATCGAACCTCATGACATTGATTTCATGGGGCATGTCAACAATGCCAATTATCTCAATTGGGTCCAAGAGGCTGTGCTGGCGCATTGGCGCAAGATCGCCCCGCCGCAAGCTGTCGCCGAACATCTCTGGGTCGCGCTGAAGCACGAAATCACCTACCGCAAGCCGGCCTTTCTCGACGATCAGATTATCGCATCGGTTGTGGTCGAAAAGGTCCAAGGCGCCAGCGCGTTTTACGACACGATCATAAAGCGCGGCGAGGAAGTCCTCGCCGAGGTCAAATCGCGCTGGTGCTGCCTCGATGCCGAAACGCTTCGCCCGTCGCGTATCGCCAGTGAAATCGCGGCGCTGTTTCTGCCGCCGCAAAGCGAAGACTAACGCAGCAAGCCACCGAGAACGCCGCGCACGAAACGGCCTACACCTGGAATACCAATCGCGTTGCCGATTTCGTTACCTAAAGTTCCGCCTGCGGCGGACGCACCAGAGGCGCCGGGATTGGCCCGGCTCGTTCGACCCGTCATTCGCCGCCCAAGCGCAGCGCCGGCTGAAGCAGCCGCCGCGCCGGCGGCAGCCCTGCCAACCTTCGACCAAAGCGACGTGCTCCGGCGCGGGCGGCTGCGCACTGCTTCCTCGCCCTTGTCATCAACTTCTTCGGCAGCGGCCGCTGCATCGGCAGCCTTTTGCGCCAGCACTTCGGCCGCCGATTCGCGATCGACGCGCTCATTGTAAATATCGCCAATCGGAGAAGCTCCGACGATCATCGCTCTTTCACCGGTGGAAATCGGGCCGATACGCGAGCGCGGCGGTTTGATCAGTGTTCGCTCGACAGGCGTCGGCGCACCGTCCTCCATCAGCGTCGAGACCAGCGCCTCGCCGACCTTGAGCTCGGTTATCGCGGTTTCGACGTCGAGCGCCGGGTTGATGCGAAAGGTTTCCGACGCGGCCTTGATTGCTCGCTGGTCGCGCGGCGTGAAGGCGCGGAGCGCGTGCTGGATCCGGTTTCCGAGCTGACCGGCAACCTGCTCGGGGATATCGATCGGATTCTGGGTAATGAAGTAGACACCGATACCTTTTGAACGAATCAGTCGAACGACCTGTTCGATCTTGTTTTCAAGCGCGGCGGGCGCATCATCGAACAACAGATGCGCCTCATCGAAAAAGAATACGAGCTTGGGCTTGTCGGGATCGCCGACTTCGGGAAGCGCTTCGAACAGCTCGCTCATCAACCAAAGCAGGAACGTTGCGTAAAGCTTCGGATTTTCCATGAGTTTGTCGGCCATCAGAACATTGACGAAGCCGCGCCCGTCGCTGTCACTACGGAAGAGATCGTCGATGTCGAGCGCGGGTTCGCCAAAAAACTGTCCGGCATCCTGGCCCTCGAACTGGAGCAATTTGCGCTGGATCGCACCGACGCTCGATCGCGACACATTGCCATATTGCGCCGATAATTCCTTGGCATTCTCCGACGTCGCAACCATCACCGCCTGCAGGTCTTCGAGGTCGAGCAGCAGCGCGCCCTCATCGTCGGCATAGCGAAATGCGATTTCGAGGACACCCTGTTGGGCATCGCTCAAATCCATCAGCCGCCCGAGCAGCAACGGTCCCATTTCGCTGATCGTCGTGCGGATAGGATGGCCCTTTTCGCCATAGAGATCCCAGAAGATCGCTGGGCTGTCGCCATAGCTATAACCCTCATATCCGATCTCCGCGGCACGTTCGACAAGTCTGTCATGATGTTTGAAGTTCGGCGATCCCGGCATCGCAATACCGGAGAGATCACCTTTGACATCGGCAACGAAAACCGGGACGCCGGCGGCCGAAAAACTTTCGGCGAGGCACTGGACGGTAACCGTCTTGCCGGTACCCGTCGCTCCCGCGATCAATCCGTGGCGATTGGCGCGCGAGAGCGCGAGATATTGCTTCTCGCCGCCGCCGAGCCCGAGGAAGATGCCTGCATCGCCGTCCATTCTGCCGTCCCCCTATAATTGCGGAGACGATAAGCCGAGAGGCCAGCGATGCAAGCGGGCAGCGTTTGCCTTATTCCTCGATATCGACGCCGATAAACGCCGGCGGCGTGTTGCCGCGCTGGCGGAGTAGCAACACGCTTCCTCTGCCCGCCCGGCGAGCGCCGTCGATGATGCTGACCGCATCGGACGGCTGCTGGGTCGTTCGCCGATTGATCGACAGGACGATATCGCCGCGGCGGATGCCCTTCTGTGCGGCGTCGCTCGAGGGATCTACCTGGTTGACCACGAGACCGCGCACCGTGGCCGGCACGCCAAGCTGGCGCGCGATTTGCGGTGTAAGCGTTTGGAAGCCGATGCCGATCGATCCCATCGTGCTGTCGCTCGCCGCATCGGCGGGCGCTTCCTTGCCCGGCGTATCGAGAGCATCGTCATCCGAATTGGGCTGGGCGAGGGCAGCCAGTTCGCGCTCGGAAGGGCGTTCGCCGATTGTCGCGGTTACCCGCACGCGTTCGCCGTCGCGGACGAGCACTATCGGTACGCGCTCGCCAACCTGCAGATTGGCGACAATATAGGAGAGCGTGCGGTCAGGGGTCACATCTTCGTTATTTACCGAAACGATGACGTCGCCTTGCTGGATACCGGCCCGCGCCGCAGCCTCGCCGGGTTCGACGCGGGCGACGATCTCGCCTCGATTGCGAGGCAGGTCAAGCGATTCGGCAATATCGTCGTTCATCGGCTGGATGCTGACGCCGAGATAACCACGGCGCACTGCTTCGCCGCGCATCAGCGTTTCGACAATCGGCCGCGCTTCATGCGCCGGTATGGCGAAGCCAATACCTACATTGCCGCCGGTCGGCGAGAAGATCGCCGAATTGATGCCGACGACATTGCCGTCAAGATCGAACATCGGTCCGCCCGAATTGCCCTGATTGATCGAGGCATCGGTCTGGATGTAACGATCATAGGCGCCGCCCAGCCCAATGGTGCGCTGGAGCGCCGATACGATGCCCGCCGTCACAGTGCCGCCAAGCCCGAACGGATTGCCGATCGCGACCACCCAGTCGCCTACTCGCAAGCTATCCGAATCGCCGAAGCGGACAAACGGCAGATTGCGGCCTTCGATCTTGAGCACAGCGAGATCGGAAGCCGGATCGCGACCGACGACCCGCGCTTCATACTCGCTGCGATCGGCGAGGATTACCGTTATCGAATCGACAGGATCCGGACCCGGCTGGCCGTTTTGGCCGCGCGCCGAAATCACATGGTTGTTGGTGACAACGAAGCCGTCGGCGGAAATGATGAAGCCAGAGCCAAGCGAGGTCGCCTCGCGCGTAACCGGTGGGTTATTGCCGCGATCGCCGCCGCCGAACTGGCGGAACATGTCTTCAAACGGGCTGCCGGCAAAGGGATTGCCGCCGCCGCTCACTTCGATCGTCTGCGTGGTCGAAATATTGACAACGGCTGGCGCCAGTCGCTCGGTAAGATCGGCAAAGCTGCCTGGGGCGCTCGCTCGCGGCATCGCCGAGGGCGCGTTCTGCGCAACTTGCGCGCCGACCGGCTGTTGCAGGGCTAGCGTCGCCGCGGCACCTCCCGCCAGCATAATTCCGGTAATCGCATAAGCGTAACGCACGGCCATAATTCTCCCAATCTTTCGTTAATTAAACCTACGACAGATGTCCTTTAGCTGACCATCCGAGGCTTAACGCACATTGAACATGAATAACGAACGACCAGTTGTTCATCGAATAATCAGCGCCTTCCGCGGAACTGGCGGAGATAGTCATTGTCGGGCGACATGACGATCGAGCTTTCACCCTCGGTCTCGCGATCGATTCCGAAAGATGCCCGATACGATTCCATCGCCCGATAGAAATCGTAGAAGTCCGGATCAGCGCCAAAGGCCTCGGCATAGGTCCGCGACGCTTCCGCATCCGCCTCGGCGCGGATGATCTGCGCCTGTTTGGCGCCTTGCGCCTCGATCGTGCGGGCCTCCTGCTCGCGTGCCGAGCGCATCCGCAGATAGGCCGAATCGAGCGGCGGGCCTTCGGGAAGGTCGGCGCGCTTGATCCGCACATCGACGATCTCGGCGCCATATTGCCGTGCCGCCAAATTGAGGCTTTCCTGGATATTGTCCATCACCTGACCGCGCTCGGGGCTCAGCAATGCGGCAAATGGACGGCGGCCAAGCTCGTTGCGCAATGCCGATCCAAGAATCGGGCGCAAGGCAGCGCTGACCCGATCCTCGGTACCTGCCGAGCGATACATTTGCAGCGGATTGACGATACGATAGCGCGCGAATGCATCGACCTGGAGACGAAGCTGGTCGGTCGAAAGCACCTGCTGGCGCTCCATTTCGACATTCTGGATACGCCGGTCGATCCACACGACGCGATCGACAAAGGGTATCCGCGCCATCAGCCCGGCGCTGCCCGATCCGAAGGACTCGCCCGGTTCGTAGCGATTAACGATATATTGCGGCTCGCCAAACCGAACGACCACCGCCTGGCGGGTTTCGGGCACTATCGCCAACGTGTTGAACAGCACGAACAACACGACCACGGCTAGGATGCCATAGCCGACCGGATTGCGCGCGATACGCGAGAAAACGTTCATTGCGAGCCTCCCGATGCCGGCGCTTCGGGCACCGGCGTTGCCGGGCGCTGCGAGCGGCGCGCTATTTCAGGAAGCGGCAGATAGGGAGTTACACCGGGAGCCTCGATAATCGTAACGTCGACCTGACCCAAAATCTGCTCCATCGTTTCATAATACATACGCCGCCGCGTCACTTCGGGCGCCAAGCGATATTC
>CAYQVL010000009.1:0-14004 GCA_964420825.1 uncultured Sphingomonadaceae bacterium | reverse complement strand
CGGAATATGCCGAGGCTGTTGAGCTGCAGATTGACGATGCCGCCGAGCCAAGGGTCGTCGATCCGTTGGCGGAAATCGACGACCGGTAGGGCGATCGGCTGCTGCCCCGAGTCGGAGAGGACGCGCAGATCCTGAACGGCCCAGCCGGCAAGCGAAAAGTAGCTGTCTTCGCCGACCCGCTCGACCTCGACTGTCGAGCGCAGGCGATCGTCGCGTGAAATGTCGTAGCGATTCAAGAAAGTGTCGTCGGTCGTCACCCGCGTCGATCCGGTCACGCTCCAATAAGGCGTGAACTGGAATCGTCCGTTCGCTTCGAAATATCCGCGAATGTCGCGGTTGCCGGCGTCACTGAAGCCGGGAGGCGGATTGACCGGGCTGCGCCTGCCATAGGTCAGCATACCGGCAATCTGGAATGCGCCCTCGGCGGCGAGGTGGCGATAGCGGCCTTCGATCGCCGGCAACACCTCGGAATAGAGATGCGGCGTGATGGTTACGTCGCGATTGGGAGCGAGCTGAAGATAATAGGGCAGCGCGATTTCGAGTCCGTTGACGCGGCTGAAGCGCAAATCGGGGACAAGAAAGCCGGTTGTACCGCCCTCGCTGCCATCGGGGTGCGAAAAGCCGGGCAAGGCGGCGATCGTGACTCCGAACAGATGGAACCGGGCGTCCTCGTAGCGAATCCGGTTGGTGGCCGGGTCGTGGATGATCCGGGCCGCTGTGATCCGCCAGCTCGGTTTGCGCGGGCATCCGTCTTCGTCGGTAACCCCGCACGGCGTATATGCGGCGTTATCGAGCGTCGAAACGCCATTGATTCGAGTTCCGTGGCGCGCCGCGAGCCGGCCGCCATTGTCGAGCACGATGAGCAGGTTTTCGACCATGCCGTCGCGCAAGGTGTCGGTTAGCTCGGCCGATTCGGCGAACGCCGTATCGCCCTCGGGCGAGGTCACGGCGACATCGCCGGAGGCGCGCACTTCGCCTGTCGAGCGGTTCCAGACGACACTGTCGGCGCGCAGCCTGACGCCTTCGCGGACCATCCGGACATCGCCGCTGGCGGTCACGACATCGTCGAGCTGGTTGAATTCGATCATCTGCGCGCTGAACGCGATTTCGTCGGGGTTGATCGGCGAGGCGAGCGGCGCGATCTCTTCGTCGGCAAGGACAACAGGGGGAAGAAAATCAAGGTCAGCGGCATTCGGTTGATCGGCGGGCAGCGCCTCCGCGCGATCGCCGTTCTCGACTATCGGTCCGCTTTGCGCGTGCGCGCCCTGCGCGCAGAGAATCAACGGCAGTGCGGTCAGATAAAGGGTTTTGTTACGCTTCACGCTATCCTACCGGTTGTGCTATCGTCGCCGAACCGCGCCTATCGCACCCCTCGCCCCCCCCTGCAATCGCCTTTGCCAGCACGAGGTTGCTCGTCTAATGACAGGGTCAAGAGACATTCGCCGCCATTCCCGCAGGAGAGTTACGATTTCGATTTCCGTCAATTTTGCCGCAACCCGTCCCGAGAGCAGCGATGCGCTCGCATTCCCGGTTCGCAAGGGAAACTCGCTCGAACCGATATTGGCGACGCTCGACGAGGCGGCCGCGGCGATGCTCAAACGCGCCGCCAAGACGAGCCGTTTCGAAGGCACGCTGGGATCGGTCGTCGAAGGTTTCGCCGCCACGAATAGCGGTGACGGTTCACGCCGCATCCTGCTTGTGGGCGCGGGGACAGGCGAAGACGGCGAGGCTTTTGAAAAGGCCGGCGGCGCGGTCGCCGCCAAATTGCTCAATTCGGGCGAGACGCGGATCGTCTTCGATGCTTCTGCGCTCGATGTCGAGGATGCCGGATCGCGGATGGCGTTCGGCGCGCTTCAGCGCAGCTGGCGGCTCGACAGCTATCGCACCAAACCCAAGCCCAAATCGCAGATGACGATCGAAGGCATCACCGTCGTCGCCAGTAATGACGAGGCCCGCCGTTGGAACCATCATGAACATGTCTTCGCGGGTATCGATCTTGCACGCGAGCTTGTCACCCAACCCCCCAACATTCTTTACCCCGAAAGCTTCGTCGAACGGTGCCGGGCGCTCGAAGAATTCGGGGTTACTATCCGCGCGCTCGATAAGGCCGAGATGACCAAATTGGGCATGGGCGCGTTGCTCGGGGTGGCGCAGGGGTCGATCCGCGAACCGCAACTGCTCATCATGGAATGGAACGGCACGGGCAACGCCGATGCCAAGCCCGTCGCCCTCGTCGGCAAGGGCGTCACCTTCGACACCGGCGGTATTTCGATCAAGCCGGGTGCCGGCATGGAAGACATGAAGTTTGACATGGCCGGCGCTGCGGCGGTCGCCGGCGCGATGCGTTCGTTCGCCGGACGCAAAGCGAAGACGAGGGTCGTCGGTATATGCGGTCTCGTCGAAAATATGCCTTCGGGCACGGCGCAGCGCCCGAGCGACGTCGTCACGACGATGTCGGGGCAAACCGTCGAGGTGCTCAATACCGACGCCGAAGGGCGCCTTGTGCTCTGCGACGCGATGCACTGGGTGCAGGAGCAATATTCGCCCGAAGTGATGATCGACCTGGCGACCTTGACAGGCGCGATGATCATCGCGCTCGGCTACGAACACGGCGGCTGCTTCTCGAACGACGATGGCCTGGCTGACCAGCTTCTCGAGGCAGGCAGGGAGAGCGGCGACAAATTGTGGCGGCTCCCGCTCGCCAAGGCCTATGACAAGCTCATCGATTCGCCGCTCGCCGACATGAAGAACGTCGGCCCGCGCGAGGGCGGAGCGATAACCGCGGCGCAATTCCTTCAGCGCTTCGTCCATGACGGCGTCAAATGGGCGCATCTCGATATCGCCGGGATGGTGTGGATGAAGTCCGCATCGCACCTATGGGACAAGGGCGCGACGGGCTTCGGCGTCCGATTGCTCGACCGCTTCATCGCCGACAATCACGAAGGCTAGCGCAGCGGCGTGCAGGTCGATTTCTATCAGCTCGCCGGCACGCCGATCGAAAAGGTCGTCCCGCAACTCGCCGGAAAGGTGATCGAGAACGGCGAAAGGCTGTTGCTCGTCGCAGGCGATGAGAAACTGCGCGGACTGCTCGACGCATGTCTGTGGAGCTTCGATCCGGCATCGTTCCTTCCGCACGCCATCGCAGGCGAGGGCGGCGAGGCGGCGCAGCCCATCTTGCTGTCCGACGCGATCGCGGCGCAAAATGGCGCACGGTTCGTGATGCTGGCCGACGGATTATGGCGCGACGAAGCGCTGGCATTCGCCCGCGTCTTCTTCCTTTTCGATGCCGATAAGCTCGATGGCGCGCGAAAGGCGTGGCGCGATCTTGGTGCACGCGACGATGTCGAACCGCGCTTCTGGAAACAGGATGGCGGCAAGTGGCGGCAGGGGCCGTGAACGCGCAGCGACTCTTGCGCTGCAATGCAACATAACCTAAGCGGGCGCACGATTTTTACCGCATTTTATCCGGAGTTCAGACCGTCATGGCCGTCACGCATACCTTTTCGATCATCAAGCCCGACGCCACCCGCCGCAACCTGACCGGCGCGGTCACCGATATGCTCGAACGCGCCGGTTTGCGCGTCATTGCGTCGAAGCGCATCCAGATGACGCGCGAGCAGGCCGAGGGCTTCTACGCCGTCCACAAGGAACGTCCGTTCTTCGGCGAGCTCGTTGACTTCATGACCTCCGGCCCGGTCGTCGTCCAGGTGCTCGCGGGCGAGGACGCCGTTGCGCGCAACCGCAAGATCATGGGCGCCACCAACCCCAAGGATGCCGACGAAGGGACGATCCGCAAAACCTTCGCTGAATCGATCGAAGCCAATAGCGTTCACGGCTCGGACAGCGACGAAAACGCCGCCACCGAGATCGCCTTCTTTTTCGAGGTCGACGAAATCGTCGGCTAATGACCGGATATCTGGCATGCAAATGCCGATGCGCTTGAGTTATGAGCGTTCAGCCGAGAAAATCGGCCGGCGTTTGCAGCTTCTTCGGCGCGACCATCGACCAGCTCTTCTTGAGCCAGCTTTCAATATGCTCCCAATCGACGTCGCCGGTGTCGAGACGGACGGCGATCCAGCCTGACGGGCCGTAATAGGCGGGCTTGTAATACAGTTCGGGTTCGGCCTCTATCAACGCCGCCTGTTCGTCGGGTCCGCTCGTCTTGACGAGCAACGCGATAGCCGCCTCGCCATGGTGATGGATCGAGACATAGGCGAAGAACTTGCCCGACTTTGCGGCGCCGACACGCCAGCCGGGGGCTCCATGCGATGATTTGGCGATCGTTTCGGGAAGACCGAGCGCGAGTTCGTTGACCTTTGCGACGATCCAGTCGGGATCGGTTTCGCGCGAGACAAAATCGGCGAGGACGCGGCTGTAGAGCTGATGCTCGGCGATCAGAATACGTTCGGCCAGACGCTCGGGTGTGTCGCCGGGAAGGATCGCGACTTCGGTCTGCCCGAGCACCGGCCCGCCGTCGAGATCGGCCGTCACCGCGTGAACGGTGCATCCGGCAACGCTGTCGCGGGCGTCGATCGCGCGCGCATAAGTATCGAGACCCGGATGTTTGGGCAGCAGCGAGGGATGGATATTGAGCACCCGGCCCTGCCATTTTTCGACAAATCCGGGCGAGAGGATGCGCATATAGCCGGCCAGCGCGATATACTCGGCGCCGGCTTCGCGAACGGCTTTGTCGATTATTGCATCAAATTTTTCCCGCGCCAGGCCGGTGTGGCTTCGGGCGAAAACCGGTACGCCCTCGGCTTCGGCGAGCGCCAATCCGGCGGCATCGGTCTTGTTCGACGCGACGAGGACGATTTCATAGGGGCAATCGCGCTGTTTGGCGGCGTAGATCAATGCGGCCATGTTCGATCCGCGCCCCGAAATGAGCACGGCGACTTTGGCGCGGTTAGCCATTGTGCGCCGCTGACCAGTCGCCCGTCGCTTGCCAGGTCTCCGCGGATCCCTTGACGGTGCAGCCCCTATCCCCGGTTCCGATGAACCCGATTCGATGGACGGTCTCGCCCGCCGCCTCGAGCGCCTGGGTTACGGCCGCTGCTTCGTTTTCGGCGACGATCACCGCCATGCCGATGCCGCAATTGAATGTACGCGCCATTTCCTCAGGCTCGATATGGCCCTGCGCCTGAAGAAACGCCATCAACTGCGGCTGTTCCCAGCTATCGGCTTCGATATGAGCATGGCGACCGTCGCGCAGCGCGCGCGGAATGTTTTCGAGCAGCCCGCCACCAGTGATGTGCGCGAGCGCCTTGATCCGTCCGCCGCGAATTTCGGGAAGCAGGGCCTTTACATAGATTCGTGTCGGCGCAATCAGCGCATCGATCAGCAGGACATTTTGATCGAATAGGGCAGGGCGATCGAGCTTCCAGCCCTTGTCGGCGGCGAGGCGGCGGACGAGCGAATAGCCGTTCGAATGGACGCCAGACGATGCAAGCCCGAGAATCACGTCGCCCGCCGCGACACGCTCCCCGGTCAGCGCTTCGCCGCGTTCGACCGCGCCGACGCTGAAACCCGCGAGATCATAGTCGCCCGCCGCATACATGCCCGGCATTTCCGCGGTTTCGCCGCCGATCAGCGCGCATCCTGCCTGTTTGCAGCCCTCGGCGATTCCGGCGACGACCCGCTCCGCAATGCCATTGTCGAGCTTCGCGCACGCGAAATAGTCGAGGAAGAATAACGGCTCGGCGCCCTGGACGATGAGATCGTTGACGCACATCGCGACGAGGTCGATGCCGATCGCATCGTGGCGGTCGTGATCGATCGCGAGTTTGACCTTGGTTCCGACACCGTCATTGGCGGCGACCAGCAGCGGATCGGCATAGCCCGCCGCCTTGAGATCGAAAAAGCCGCCGAAGCCTCCGAGATCGGCACCGGCGCCGGGGCGGGCGGTGGCGCGGGCAAGCGGCGCGATCGCCTTGACGAACGCATTGCCCGCCGCGATCGAGACCCCGGCTTCGGCATAGCTATAGGGTTCGGTTTCGTTGTGCTTGGAATTCATGTTTATAGCGACTAGCCACATCGCTCTTGGATTTCCACGACCAACTCGCCAAAAGGCGCCCAATGCATTTCATCCGCCGTCATTTCAGAGCCATTATCGCGCTCGTAGCGCTGGCGCTCGGCACTGCGAGCATCCTGCTTGCGCAGGGTGGCGGCGATGGCGGCAATGTCGATTTCGATGGCACCGGAAGTTATGAAGTCACGGGCATCCGGGTGGATGTCACCGGCGAGAATGCCGACGAGGCGCGCACCAAGGCCTGGCAGGAGGCCCAGCGGCAGGGATGGCGGATGCTCTACGCGCGGGTCGCGGGAGGTTCGCCGGGGCAAGCGCCCAACCTCGGCGATTCGGCGCTCAACGCGGTGGTTGCAGGAATTATCGTCGAGGAAGAGCAGATCGGCCCGACGCGTTATGTCGCGCGGCTCGGAGTGATGTTTGATCGTGTCCGCGTCAGCCAGTATCTCGGCGTGCGCGGTCAGGTCATGCGTTCGCCGCCGCTGCTCGTCTTGCCTGTCCAGTGGATCGGCAACACGCCCAGCAGTTTCGAGGACCGCAACGAATGGCAGCGCGCCTGGGTGCGTTTCCGTACCGGCGACAGTCCGATCGACTATGTCCGCGCCAGTCCGACCGGGCCGACGCCGATGCTGCTGACCGTCGGCCAGACGGGCCGGCCGGGGCGCGGCTGGTGGCGCTTTCTGCTCGACTCCTATGGCGCCGCCGATGTGCTCGTGCCCGTCGTACATTTGCGCTACGCCTATCCGGGAGGACCGGTAACCGCGACCTTCATCGGCTATGCCGGACCCGACCGCCGCAAGATCACGCAGTTCGCGCTACGCGTGCGCACCGCCGAAAGCCTTTCGCAATTGCTCGACGAAGGCGTGAGGCGGATGGATGCCGCCTTTGCCGCCGCGCTGCGCGACGGGCGCCTGCGCCCCGATCCCTCGCTGCAGTTCGAATTCGGGATCGACGAAGGCGATCTTGAAGATGTCGAGGAGGAAATGCTCGATAGCATTGCCGATCGCCGAGCGCTCGCCGCGCCCGTCAACGATGAGCAGGCGACCGCCACCGGCCGCTATACGATCCAGGTCGCGACGCCCAATGCCGATGCAGTGCGCGCCAATGAAGCGGCCGTCCGCGGCACTCCGGGCGTGCGATCGGCGATGACTTCGAGCCTGGCGATCGGCGGTTTGTCACTGATGCAGATCAGCTATATCGGCGATCTCGATTCGCTTGCGGCGGCGCTCGCGGCGCGCGGCTTCGAGGTTCAGCGCGGCGCGGGAACGCTCAGGATCAGCCGGGCGGCCACGCCAGCGCCGGCGACACCGCCGCCTGCCGAAGGGTCCGCTCCGAACCCGCAATGAACCAGCTCGCGTTACCGCTCGACTGGCCCGATCATGGCGAGGACGATGCGTTTATCGTCGACGAGAGCAATCGCGAAGCGGTCCGCCATCTCGATCACTGGTCGCTGTGGCCGGTCCGTATCACCTTGCTGACCGGGCCGCGCAAATCGGGGAGGTCGATGCTCGGTCGCCTGTTCGCGCGCAAAAGCGGCGGACGGCTGATCGACGACGCCGATCTGGGAGACGAGGAGGCGCTGTTCCATGCCTGGAACGAAGCGCAGGTCGAGCACCGGCCGCTCCTCGTCATCGCCGACGAACCGCCGCCGCGCTGGCAGATCGCGCTTCCCGACCTGCGTTCGCGGATCGCGGCGACGCCGAAGATCGCGCTTGCCGAACCCGGCGACGCCTTGATCGAAGCGCGAGTATTTCGCCATTTCGCCGCGCACGGCCTCAATGTACCGCAAAATGCGGTCGATTACCTGCTCAGGCGGATCGAGCGAAGCCATTACGCGCTCTACCAAGCCATCGAGACCATCGACCGGCTCATGGTCGAGCGCCGCAAGCCGGTAACGCGCGGCCTTGTCCGCGACGCGCTCGCCGAGATCGGATTCATCGACCTGCCATAATCATTCGGCTAGAAGCCGCGGATGGACGATTATAATCCCGATCATATCACCGACGATTTTTCGCGCGAAATCGAACCCGAGCCGGGCAGCGAGAACCGCTATTTCAACCGCGAATTGAGCTGGCTCGCGTTTAACGAACGCGTCCTCGAGGAAGCTTGCAATCCGGCCCATCCTCTCCTCGAACGTTTGCGCTTTCTGTCGATATCGGGCGCCAATCTCGACGAATTTTTCATGGTTCGCGTCGCCGGATTGAAAGGCCAGCAGCTTCAGGGCATCGAAAGACGCTCCGCCGACGGCATGACCCCGGGCCAGCAGCTCACCGCCATCACCGAGCGCGCCAACCGGTTGATGGACGAGCAGCAGCGCGTCTGGAGCCATCTACGCGTTGCGCTCGCGGCTGCGGATGTCGCGGTGCTGTCCGAGGCGGAAATCGACGGCGAGATCTCTACTTGGCTCGGCGAGCATTTTCGCGGGCATATCTTTCCCGTGCTGACGCCGCAGGCGCTCGATCCGGCGCATCCCTTTCCGTTTATTCCGAACCGGGGTTTCAGCCTGATTTTCGATCTCAGGCGCGCAAGCGACGGCGCGACCATCCGCGAACTTGTGATGCTGCCGACGACCCTGCCACGTTTCGTGCGGCTTCCCGGGCCGACGGCGCGCTACGTTGCGATCGAAACAATTATCCGGCGGTTCACCGATATCCTATTTCCCGGTTACGAGGTTCTGGGCCAGGGCGGTTTCAGGATCATTCGCGATAGCGATATCGAGGTCGAGGAGGAGGCCGAAGATCTCGTCCGCTATTTCCGCAGCGCGATCAAGCGCCGCCGCCGCGGTCGCGTCATCCGCCTGAAGCTCGAATCGGACATCCCCGGCGCGATGGAGGAGGTGATACGCCGCGAAATGGGCGGGGCCGAGGTTATCGTCGCGGAAAGCAGCGGGTTTCTCGGTGTCGCCGATCTCGAAGCACTGGTCGAGGAAGACCGGCCCGATCTCAAATTCCCGCCGTTCAGCCCGCGCTTTCCCGAGCGCATCCGCGAACATGGCGGCGATTGTTTCGCCGCCATCCGCACCAAGGATATCGTGGTGCATCATCCCTATGAGAGCTTCGATGTCGTCGTCGCGCTGCTCAAACAGGCGGCCGACGACCCCGATGTCGTGGCGATCAAGCAGACGCTCTACCGCGCGGGCAAGCAATCGGCGGTCATCCGCGCGCTGATCGACGCCGCCGAAGCGGGCAAGTCGGTGACCGCCGTGGTCGAACTCAAGGCGCGTTTCGACGAGGAGCAGAATTTGCTCTGGGCGAACGCGCTCGAGCGCGCCGGCGTCCAGGTCGTTTACGGATTCATCGAATGGAAAACCCACGCCAAGGTCACGATCGTGGTTCGCGAAGAGGCCGGCCGTCACATCACCTATTGCCACTTCGGCACCGGCAACTATCACCCGGTTACCGCCAAAATCTACACCGATTTGAGCTTCTTCACCGCCGATCCGCGCGCCGGGAGGGATGCAGCGCAGCTGTTCAATTATATAACCGGCTATGTCCAGCCGCACGATCTCGAGCTGATCAGCATGTCGCCGCGCGGGATGCGCGACGATCTCGTGGCGCTGATCGATGCCGAAATCGCCAATGTCCGTGCGGGCAAGCATGGCGCGGTCTGGGCGAAGATGAATTCGCTCGTCGATCCGCCGATCATCGACAAGCTCTACGAAGCGAGTCGGGCGGGTGTCGAGATCGACCTCGTCGTGCGCGGTATCTGCTGCCTCAAGCCCGGCGTACCCGGCATGTCCGAGACAATCCGCGTGCGATCCGTCGTCGGCCGTTTTCTCGAACACAGCCGCATCGCATGCTTCGGCAATGGCGCGGCGCTGCCCAATAAGAAGGCGCATGTTCTCATCAGCTCGGCCGACTGGATGCCGCGCAATTTCGACCGGCGCGTCGAATATATGCTGCCGATCGTCAATCCCACCGTCCACGCGCAGATCCTCGATCAGGTGATGGTCGCCAACCTTATCGACAACGAGCAGAGCTGGCAGCTCGAGCCGGATGGAAGCTACAATCGCGTCAAGCCCGACGGCCATCCGTTCAACCTGCATCGCTATTTCATGACCAACCCTTCGCTTTCGGGGCGTGGGGCGGCATTGCGGGAACATGGCGCGACGCCCAAAAAGCTTCACGTCAAAAGGCGGGGATAAGCCGCTTTCGCGAAGCCCAGCCAGCGGTTAGGACATAAAGCATGGCCGTGTTTCCGCTGTTTCGCCAGGGCGAGCGCGAAGCCGCTCCGGAGTCGGGGCGGGTCGCAGTCATCGATATCGGCTCGAACTCGATCCGCCTTGTCGTCTTCGACGGCCATGGCCGTATACCCAGCCTGTTGTTCAACGAAAAGATCATGGTCGGACTCGGCAACCGACGCGACGACGACGGCGCGCTCAGCGACGCGGCGATTGCCGACGCGATGGCGACACTGCGGCGTTTCCGCAAACTGGCAAGCGCAATGCACGTCACCGATATGCGCGCCGTTGCCACCGCCGCCGTGCGCGAGGCCCGCAATGGCGCGGATTTTCTCGATCAGGCTGCGGCGTTGGGCTTGCCGGTGCGATTGCTGTCGGGCGACGACGAGGGCGAACTCGCTGCCCTCGGCGTCCTTTCGGCAATCCCCTCCGCCGAGGGGCTTGTCGGGGATCTTGGCGGCGGCAGCCTCGAACTGACGCGCATTGCCGATGGCGCGGTGCGCGACGTCGTCTCCTTTCCTTTGGGCGTGTTGCGCGTCGCCGAGCTGCGCGAGAATGGAAAAAAGGGCGCGCTCAAACGCGCGGTCGCCAAGGCGCTCAAGCCGCTTGACTGGGCGAGCCAATGCGCGGGCCGGCCTTTCTATCTGGTCGGCGGATCGTGGCGCGCGCTCGCGCGCGTCGATATGCACCGCACGAAATTCGCGCTGCCGATCATCCACCATTATACGATGCGGCCGGAGCGCGCGGCGACGCTGGTCAACCTGCTGGCGCACACCGAACCAGCCAGGCTCAGGCAGGTGCCCTCGCTCGCCTCGGGGCGCATCGCCAATTTGCCCGACGGCGCGGCGATACTCGCGCAGCTCGTAAAGCAGCTCCGACTCGGTGAAATCATCGTCTCGGGATACGGATTGCGCGAGGGTTTGCTCTACGAACAGCTCGACGCCGAGACGCGCGCGCTCGATCCGCTGATCGCCGCGACGCGCGAGGAGGGCGAACGCCAGGGCCGTTTCCCCGAGCATGGCGATCTGCTCGACCGCTGGATCGCACCGCTGTTCCGCGACGAAGCCCCGGCCGATCGACGCATTCGTTTCGCGACGTGTCTGCTCGCGGACACTGGATGGCGCGCTCATCCCGGCTTTCGCGCCGAACGCGGCCTTGAAATGGCGCTCCACGGCAATTGGGTCGGCATCGAGGCAAGCGGCCGGGGCAAGATGGCGCAGGCGCTGTTCACCAGTTTCGGCGGTGGAACGGGCGTTGTGGACGAACTTGTCAGCCTGTGCGGCTCTGGCGAACTCGAACGGGCCGCGCGCTGGGGGCTTGCGATGCGGCTCGGCCAGCGACTCAGCGGCGGCGCTGCCGGGCCGCTCGAACTCAGCCGGATTTCATTTGCCGGCGATAATCTCGTGTTGTGCGTCGATCGGGCCGATGCCGAGCTCTACGGCGAGCCTGTCGCCAAGCGTCACCGTCAATTGGCGAGCGCCTTTGGCAAAACCGCGAAATTCGCGCTCACATAGACGCGGGCTCAGCCACAGCGAAAAGTTCGCATCACCGAATTTTCGTCCAGTTCGACGTTGAGCCGGTTCGGCGAGTAATCCATCGTCACCGCGCTATCGACCGGGATCCAGCGAAACGCGCGCGCACCGCTCAGCCGCATCGCCTCCACCGCCAGCTGCCGGCTTGCGGGCTCGCCGATCAGGCCGTCGGCGGCCGCGGCGTCGCACGGGCCATCGCCCGCGATCTGCGGTTCGGCTGCGTCGGCGGGGCCAACCGTGCTTGCGGCGCACGAAACCGTCATCATCGTGCTCGCGGTTATGCCGGCGGCCCAAATCCTACTCATCCTGCGTCTTCTCGGTGCGCGTAATCTGCAGCTTCCCATTCTTGACCGCGAAGGCGACGCGTCCCTCGACGAGATCGAGCGCGTCATGGCCGAATTCGGCATAGCGCCAGCCGGAAAGCAATTCGAGATCGTCGCGCCGGCCGGCGGCGAGATGTTCGAGTTCGCTCGCTTTGGCGACGAGGCGCGAGGCCACACCGATTTCGCGCGCGCGAATCTTGAGCAGCAATTTTAGCAAGTCGGCGACGAGCCCGCCTTCCTTGCCGAGTCCCGGCTTGCGATCCATGCGATCGGGCATCTCGTCTTCGGGCAGCGCTTGCGCATCGGCGATGATATCCATCAGCCGCCCGCCAATATCGTTACCGGCCCAGCTCGACGGCAATCCGCGAACCTTGGCGAGCGCCTTCTGATCCATGGGCGGGTGCGCGGCGAGGTCGGCGAGCGTTTCGTCGCGCAGCAGCCGCCCGCGCGGCAAGTCCTTCGATTGCGCCTCGCGCTCACGCCAGGCGGCGATCGCCTTCAGCCTTCCGAGCGTCTCCGCCTTGCGTCCCTGGACGCGTATGCGCTTCCACGATTCCTCGGGGATATTCTCATAATTGGCCGGGTCGGCGAGCTTTTCCATTTCGGCATCGATCCAGCCGCCGCGCCCGGTCTCGCGCAGCCGTTCAAGCATTTGTGGAAAGAGTTCGGCAAGATAGGTGACATCGCCAATGGCATAGTCGATCTGCCGTTTGTCGAGCGGGCGGCGGCCCCAGTCGGTGAAGCGCGCACCTTTATCGACGCCATGGCCGAGCAGCGATTCGACAAGATTCGAATAGCCGACCTGCTCTCCAAGCCCGAGCGCCATCGCCGCGATCTGCGTATCGAAAATCGGATACGGCGTCTTGCCGGTAAGATTGTAGACGATCTCGACGTCCTGCCCGCCGGCATGAAAGACCTTCAGGACGTCCCCATTGTCGACCAGCAGATCGAGCAGCGGGTTCATGTCGATCCCGGGCGCCTTGGGATCGATCGCCGCGGCCTCTTCGCGGTCGCCGATCTGGATCAGGCAGAGATCGGGCCAATAGGTGTTTTCGCGCATGAATTCGGTATCGACGGCGACGAAATCCGATTTTGCGAGGCGGGCGCAGAGACCGCTAAGGGAGGCGCTGTCATCGATCAGCGGATGGATGTGCATCGCGGCGTTATAGGCGCGGCGCCGGGGCGGTCAAATCGCCGGGATCAACATTATGTGGAAAGCGGCAATGCTTGGCGGCGGCGCAACATGGCGCTAGAGGCTGTCTGCGAAACGGCGCACACGCATTCCGTGTCGACGCCATCCTTTTTCGAACGAAAAGCTTTTCCATGACCATGCACGTCTATCGTACCCATCATTGCGCTGCGTTACGCGCTTCGGCCGTCGGCGAGGAGGTTCGTCTTTCGGGCTGGGTTCATCGCAAGCGCGATCACGGCGATCTCGTCTTCATCGATCTGCGCGACCATTTCGGCATCACCCAGATCGTCTCCGAGGTCGGCGAACCCGCCTTCGAAACGCTCGAGAAGTTGCGCGCCGAATCGGTGATTACCGTCACCGGCACGGTCGTCGCGCGCGCCGCCGATCTTGTTAACCCCAAGCTTGACACCGGCGAAGTCGAAATCCGGGCGGCCGCGGTCGATATCCAGTCGGCCGCCGAAGAGCTGCCGATGCCGGTCGCCGTCGAGGCCGATTATCCCGAGGATATCCGACTGCGCTACCGTTATCTCGATCTGCGGCGCGAGAATATGCATGCCAATATCATGCTCCGCTCGGCGGTCATCGCATCGATTCGCAAGCGGATGATCGAGCAGGATTTCACCGAGTTCCAGACGCCGATCCTGACCGCGTCGAGCCCTGAAGGCGCGCGCGACTATCTCGTGCCGAGCCGCGTCCATCCGGGCAAGTTCTATGCGCTTCCGCAGGCGCCGCAGATGTTCAAGCAGCTGCTG